>NZ_DJHW01000015.1:0-17780 GCF_002433295.1 Pseudoalteromonas sp. UBA6610
GGAACATAGATAGGTGTTAAATCTTCAGACTTAAGTAATTTAGCAAGCTTAAGGGCATCACGTTTATCGGTTTTAATTTTCTCACCAGGTTTTTTAGGAATAAGAGAGGGTGCAACCACATAACAGCAATGGCCAAGGCTGGTAATTAATCGGTAAATCCAATAACCACAAGGGCCTGCTTCATAAACAAAATGAAGTGTTGCGCCAGAGTATTTCGATTCGAACTGACGAACAAGCTTTTGAACGGCCACTTTGGAAGACGAAACTCGGCCAAGATGAACAGGTTGCGCACCTCTATGTTCTTCAATATAGGCGACTTCATTGAATTCTTTATGTGTATCAAGACCGATAAAAAGTATGCTATGTTTATTCATGTTAGCCTCTGCTGTTTAGTTAATTGACAAACTAATTATGGCTCTGGCTTTGAATTAAGCTAAACCACGAAAAGCGGAGGCTAACACCGTGTGGGAGTCATTATGTCTATATTTTTATTGGAAGCTAGGCGTATGGAAACTTCTCTGGTGGTATCAATTATAGCTCTAATCGTTGGAGCTCTTTCTGCTTTATATGCAAGGTGGTCAGCAAATCAAGCTAAGCGTGCGAACGACATTGGTAGATTGAATGCTTTACTAGCAATGAAAGAGCACTACCTTAAGCTAATAGAACATCAATATAAATTAGCGGAAACACTTCAAACGAGTTCCAATGGAATGCAAGCAGTCCGAGAAAAGGTCGCCGATTTAGATACAAGCTTACGTGAAGTAAATGACCAAATAACGCTATACCACGTTAGAATTGTGAAAGACAAAATATAACAAGCGCCTAAACGCCGACAATGTAAAGTTGTCATGGTTTTGGCAAACAACGCAAAAAGCCATGCCAACACATTGCGTGTTAGGCGGGCGTTATGTGCCAAAAAGGATTTCAATACATATGATTAATCTTCTAAAGATAACCACTGCAATATCCATTTGCTTATCACTTATAGCCTGTGAAAAGCAATCTGGTTCAATTACTGAACCTTCAAATTTTTTCATCACTGAAAGTACCGTTTCAGGAATAGCTCTATCAGAACTTGTAAATTCCCTAGATTCATTGCCTAAGCAGATTAATGGTTGTGATCCTGTGAATATGTCAGGTGACTTTCTTCTTCAATGCTCTAAAAAAGGCTTAAATTATACAAATAAGCAGGTCGAGGATGCGTTATCAAATACTACGACGTTAAACGTGAATGAAGAATTTGGACAATTTATCTACAAATGGAAATCTGAAAATATTTCCTGTCACATAGCTATAGAAGAAGATAATGATATATTTGAACTCTGGTGCGGTCATGTCACATAACAAGAAAATCAATCGGATTAAAAACGCTTGGCTGGGTTCGCTGCGCTCACAAGTATAGCCAAGCATTTTTAGCCGCTTATTTTAAGCGTTCGTAAAGGGTTGTCGTGTTACCGATCGAATATAAAGCACAAAATTATCACGAATGGAATCAGGAAAGATGGGATGAGTACTTTCTTCGTTTAGGTTTGCCTGATGATGAAGCTAAACGGCAATTTTTCCGACAAGTAGTCTATGACCACTTTGAGCACCATAATAATCATTATCCAGATTTCGAAATCGAAGATTATGAATATTCGTTAATTCAACTAAGCGTTTCCGAAGTTAGAGAAAAGGTTCGGTTTTTTCCCGGCCCTGATTTGTCTGAGATGTGGGGCCTTCAATACGATGATTTCGAGAAAAGGAACTATCCATATCCTATCTATCAGGAAATGTCTAAAAATAAGACGCCACCATTTCCTCCAATCATTCTAGATTCTTCTAATTTAAAGGTTAATGGTTGGCGAGTTTATGGAAGGCCTATTCATCTTATAGAAGGCACACATAGAACCTCCTATTTGCTGAGAATGGCGGAGAGAAATGTTATTGGCTGGGAGAGTAAGCATGATTTTGTGCTTCTTACACCAAAAAGCACCTAACAAGCCAGTGCAAAAAGGAGTTAGCATTGAGTCTTAATATCCAATCCAAATTATTAATTAGTGCAGGTGTTATAGCTTCCGCTTCTGCGATCTGGCACCTACTCTGTATTTTTGGCGGTCCTAGTTGGTTTGCATTTGCTCGGGCACCTCAACAAATAATCGACTCTTCGATTCAAGGAACTTTACTTGCTCCAATTGGCACAATAATCGTTGCAAGCTTAATGTTTGCTTGTACTATTTTTGCTTTTTCAGCAGTTGGTTTAATTCGCAAAGTTCCTCTGCTCAAATCAGCTTTAATTACCATTGCAATGATCTGCTTATTGCGGGGATTAATTGCTGTTCCTACATTTGTAACGTCCTCAGGTTTAGATACTTGGCAAATTGTAGCGAGTACTGTTTGGCTTTATGTTGGTATTTGTTTTTCCACTGGTAGTATAGAACAATATAGTCTTGGTAAATTAGGCACATAGAAAACTTCTTAAACTCTTCGCCCCATTTATTAGGTCTCACTATTATTTCCCTCATACACATTTGCAGGATTTATTTGCATTAGCAATGCTGGGTTGTCTATCGGTTTAAACCCGTATTGCGCATACAGGCCATGGGCATCAGAAGTGGCTAATAAAAAGCGCCTGAGCCCTTGCAGCTCAGGGTGCTCTACTATCGTTTTAATAAGTAACTTGCTCAGACCATTACCTCGCAAATCTGGGGTAACAAATACATCAGCCAAATAGGCAAAAGTGGCGTTGTCGGTTACTACGCGGGCAAAACCAACTTGCTCGTTATCAGCGCTGTAAACACCAAAACACATTGAGTTATCAATCGCTTTTTGCATCACGCTTTTAGGTATTCCTTTAGCCCAATAACTATTAGCAATAAAGTTATAAATAACGTTAAACTTAAGCTTGCTTTTATCTGTGCTTATCGTGAAATTGTGGGTATTTACAGTCATAATTTATTGTCTTTTAATCATAAAATTTGAATTAATAATCTTTAACATTTTTTAACTGTTTATCATGTACTTTTGAAAGCAGCAATATCGAGCAAATAGCGCCAAATAAGGCAATTCCCATATCAGATTGAGTATCCCATACGTACCCTTGCGTACCTAAAAATGCTTCTGAGTTTTCACCGCTTAACACTGCAACCCACCACTCTATTAGTTCGTAAAAAGCACTAAACGCTAAACATATCGATACAACAAACACATTTAGCCAGCCTTTACCATTTACTACGTTTTTACGTAGTAATATTTCACGCGCTAATAATGCAGGCACAAACCCTTGAAAAAAGTGCCCTACTTTATCGTAGTTGTTACGCTCACTGCCAAATAAGTTATCAAACCAAGGGACTTCGGCGTAGGTGTAATGCCCGCCAACCATTAGCACAATACAATGCGCTAATATAAAGCCATATAAAATGGGGGTGAGTTTAAAATGCTTATAGCTGCTTGCCATAAGCACTAAACCAATTATTGCGGGGATAACTTCAAGCAGCCAAGTAAACTGATCTTTTGGGTTAATTCCGGACCAAGTTAATACAATAAAAAACAGGCCAAGCCATAAATACTTCATTTAGAATCCTTGTCTAAATTGATTGAATTTACAGCATTTTATATCTCTAAATCGTCCGATGCTACCGATAGTTTGTTTTAGCGGTTAATCGATTAAATACGCGAGGAAAAAACCGTTTAATGGTCGGTGCCCAGCCACTTAGGCCTTTGCCAACAATCACTTCGTCTTTTTGATTATAAATTGCGAGGATCATTTTTTTAGCAGCTAGGCTTACATCCATGCCATTTTCTATTGAGTGCTCTGGCTTGTTTTGTGCTATGCCTTGCTCGTTTAACGAATTATGTGCAATGGCGGTTTTAATAGAGCCGGGGCAAATAGTTAAGCAATGAATATTATGCTCTGCAAGCTCTGCACGCAGGCAATCCATAAAACCCACTACTGCATATTTAGAGCCTGAATAGCCCGTTCTAAATTTAGAGCCTACTTTACCCGCAACGCTACTAATTGAGACTATTGAGCCTCTGCGCCTAGCAACCATAGTAGGCGCTACCGCTTTGGTAAGTGCAATGAGGCCAAAATAGTTAACTTCCATTAATTGGCGGTAAACATTAAATTCGTTTTCTAAAAATAAGCTGCGCTGCGATACCCCACCGTTATTAATTAAAATATCGATAGCAGGTAATGTACTAATTAAATCAGTAACTTGAGCCAATACAGCTTCAGGCGCTGACAAATCAAGAGGCACAATAATGTGGCCATCGCCATGTAAGCTTTGTTTTAGTTCGTTAAGTTTATCAACGCTTCTGGCTGATAAAATAACCTTGGCACCCAGTGCTGCAAATTGTATTGCGAGCTCTTTGCCAATACCTGATGATGCGCCGGTGATCCACACGGTTTTATTGTTGTATTGCATGGGTTATTTGCCTTTATTATTTTATCCGCTGCTAATAGCAATCGTGTTAAGTTTTAAACGTTTATAACGACAGATATATGATTTATAACGTGGTTAACGCTTTATTTAGCACGCTAAAATAACTAAATATTTAAGCCGCTTAGCATTATGCCTTGGTGGGGCCTGCTATGGCGTTAACTTCATGCTCTAGCGATTTATAAAAACCCATTAAAAATAAAAACTCAACGGTTACATACAATGGGCCAATAATTAAGCCAATTAAATCATCTACAAACGCAGGCTTTTTACCCTCATAGTAATGGCCAATAAACTGCAGCACCCAGCCAAATACAAACACGCCCACACCAATACTTAACCAAGGCCAAAAAGCCATAGCAGCGATTGGCTGTGCTGCTAAAAGCAATAAGGTAAACAGTACACCCATTATTAAGCCAAGCGACACGCTCAGCATTAAGTAATACACCACGCTTGCAAAAACAAAAAGCTGCGCGCCATCAATAAGCAGGCTGCCAATGGGGATTTGAATACGCGCTAACAAGCACAGCACCGCAAATACAATAAGCGGAATGCCAAAAAAATGAGTTAAAACATTGCGTTTAGAGCGATGGTACAAACCGTATGTGCCAAGCTGTTGCTGTAGAGTTTTCATGTGTGTGCCTTTTATTGTGTTTTTTTACACTATATCAGGCTTTTAAAATATCACTCTGTCGGGGAGCCGACATTTACTGATTACAAAGTAGCTCCAAAGCAGATTGGTTTAAAATGGTCACTTTGTTATAGCCGACCTCAATGAGTTGCTGCTTTGCTAATTTTTTTAGAATTTGATTGGCGGTTTGCCGTGTAAGGTAAGTCATATCAGCCAGTTGTTGTTGAGACAAAGTAAACGTATGGCCATTACTATGCGCTAAATGCGCGCACAATATAAGTAAGCGTTTTGCAACGCGCTGCTCGGCACTTAATAGTGCGTGATCTTCCATGCTAGTAAACATAACTCGCAATTTTTGGGCAAGAAGTAACCCAAAGTCTTGCCAATAATGCGGGTATTGTTTTAACAGCTGCTCAAGTGCGCGTTGCCCAATAAAACACAGTGTTACATCGGTTTGCGCATAAACATCGTGAGTGCGCATTCCGCGGTCAAATAAAGTGACTTCGCCAAACCACAGCGAGGCGTCAACAAAGCTTAAAACAGCTTCTTTACCATTATTACTTACCCCACTAATACGCACCACACCACTTAATACAGCATAAATACCGTCGTGTTTATCACCTCGTAAAAAAAGAGATTGGTGCGCGCTAAGGCTTAAAGTTTTTGCGTGGCTTAGTAAAAACTGTTTTAAGTGTGCATCACGCTTAGAAAACCACTGCCCTTGTTCAATAATGTTACAATGTGCTTTACTTAATCCATTCATTGCATTGTGTTTATATGTGGTTGAAGCTCTATTGCCAACGACTTCGGCAAGTCTAAATTACTGGCAATAACAAAGTCGTTATACGCCTCATTACCAGAGAAAAACTCCGCAATAAGCGTTTTATTTTTATATACGTTCACTGAAACACCACTGCCCATACCACCAGCATTAATAATGTAGTAATAGTAATTGCCTTTGTTAAAAAACAAAATACTTTCGCCTACTTTCCCTATTTGACGATAGTAGCTACCAAATGGCTGCGCCGCAGTGGCCGTATACTCAAGGCCAACTTTTTGCTCAGTGCCATAACGATAAGTAATAGCTGAGTTATCATTGGCCACACACACAGACAAAATATTATCAGTGGGTTTTAGTGTATAAGTCACTTTTGCGGTTGGGTTGCGTATAACCTTTTGCATTTTTGCATTTATATATGCTGTTTCACCACGTTTACAGTGACTTGGTACAATTCCCTCAATTAGGCCTTCTACAACAAGGTGCTTTTGCTTAATAGCAGTAGCCGGTAAATTAGCGTTTTCGTTTTTAGCCACTAATGGCGTTTTACTGCTACTAAATAAACTCACTTCCTCATCGCAACCATTTAAAAAGAGTACGGGAATACAATAGCAAAAAGAGATCAATTTGAAACTCATACTAATTCCATCTAATACAACTTAACCTTAAAATAGCGGCAAAATTAAGCACTAGCAACCATTTAAAATGGTAAGTTTTATAATTCTTTTTTTTAACCATGTTATGCAAATATTGCTTTACTATTTAGTGACTTATTTAATATTTATTTACACATTAATTGGTTTATTTACGAACAATTCATATACCAATTATTACCCGTATGTCTATTTTCAATATAGGGACAATAAACCCTTTTTTATAATACTTAAACACAATAATTGCGGATAAATGTTGGCTAGCGAAAAGCAATGTGGGCTTTTATTAATACAAATTCGCTTGGTTAGGTAATCTATTTTAGGTAGGAGGCGCGTTAAATTTTAGGCAAAAATTACATTGTTGAGCTTTCTTAAGCAGAACACTTTAACGTAGCAAGGTTTGCTTTGGGCTCTTTAGTATTAGCTAGAAAAGTTAGCGCATGCCTTTTAAAGGCATGCGCGGTAAATAATAAACGCTGCGACTCTTGAGCTAAGGCTAACCTAATCAGATGAAGAATCGTTTTCTTCACGCTTATATATGTAGGTTTGCTGCGTTTTAAAGCCAAAGCCTAATGTGTCGCTGTCATTTACAAGTTTAACTTTACCATCAACAACAGTTAGCCCTGGTCCGTTAATTTCAGGCGGTTTGATAGGGTTTACTGCGCCTTCCCCAGTAAGGCTCGGGCCGATTAAATAAAACTGGCTTACTTGGCTCACAGGTATTGTTTCTTCGTACTCGTAGCCATCACCAGGGGTACCATCATCAGGTGTTGGCACATCACATAACCCATTATTATTAGCATCTATACATGAGTCGCCTTCACCAAAATACAACTGAGCGGTGTCGGGTACATCGTAGCTGGTAGTAAATTTAAGTTGGTCGTACACTTTTGTGCCATAGTGCAAATGAAAAGCATACATTGCACCACCGCCCCCTGTTAAAGAGCACTGATTTTTATCAGACTCTAGTGCAGGTGTAAACGATGTATAATAAGCTACGCCTCCTACCACGGTGGCTGCAGCCAATGATTTTTCACCATTACTTAGCTCATATCGCCACCCTTTAAAGCCTGCTAAATCAGCTTCAAGTTCTACAAACTCATCTACATTATCTAGTGCATTGCCAAATGGGTCGTCATTCATAAGCATTAAATCACTTGGCACTATGGGCTCTGGCGTATTTTGTGAATCGAAGGTTTTAGTTACGGTTTGTTCATCGCGAATCATGTAAAGATGATCTTGCTCATTGGTTGCAAGCGGATTTGAGCGATTACCACTGCCTATCACGATGGCATCGTAAGGCGTATCTAATCGTGTGGTTATTTCTTCACCGCCATAGCTCGTTTTGCTCACTTTACTAAACATAGTACGTGCCACTAGTGGCTTGTAAAAAAAGCGTCGGTCTTGCGTTGCTAATGAACTGCCAAGCTCTGCTAATTTGTAATGAGAAAAACTATTTTTGTCAGAGCCTGGCATATCCACACGCCAAATATTACCCCCCGTATCGGTGGCATATAAACGGTCAATGTAACCATCATAATCTGAGTCAAGCGTTGCTATATCAGCAGCTATACTGTGCTTACCTTGGAAATTATTATCATCAGGCGTTAACGCCCATACTCTTTCGCCAGTTTTAGCCTTAACAATGTAAATTCCCGTGCCTGATTCATCCTCGCTACGAATCGCGTTGTCTTTGTTTGTATCGTATCCGCCACCAAATACCAGTAAAGGCTCATCTCCAAACGCTTTAATATAGGCTATTTGTGGTTTTGACCAGGTTTGAGCTAGGTATTCAAACCCATCCGAGCCGCCTACAATAGGCTTACTCCATAACTGTTTTGGCTTATCTGGTGAGCTAATATCAATTGCGTAATAGTTTTTACCCCCACGGCGCATACCAGCAAATGCCCATACTTCATCACCTTTAGTGGCATCTACTACTCCGTCATTTAAGCCGTCACTGTTTAAACTTTTATTGTTAAAAAACACACTAATAGGCCCATCCATACCATACACTTTAGTATTGGCTTGATTTGTACGAAGCGCAGGTATGTTTTGTAACAGCTCAGCAGGCATAAATGCCCACTCCTCTTCAATGCTGTCACCTTTATCGTTAAACATGTGCAAAAAGCCAGCATTAGTGCCCACTAAAATACGTATGTTGCCATCACCATAATCAATAGATACCGGCTTAGAATGAAGTGGGTCTCCAAAAATATCAGAACGCTGATCAACATATGAGCCATCTGAATCCTCATCGTCAACGTCTATGCCTCTTGCCCAATTAATATCTTTAAGCGAAATCGACACATCTGAACCAGGGATCAAACCACCCATAGTATCTGACACTATATTTAAAGTTTCTTTTACTTTATCGAAGGTAAAATCAACAATTTTACCGCCTGAATCTATATATAGTTTACGACCTTGTCCATCTAAAGTAGAAAGAAAAGAGTTCACTCCACCTTGTGCTACTAAATTACCGTCCGCCGATTTATCTGAAGGTAGCCAAAACGTGCGAGCCTCTTCTTTAATTAAACCGTCAGCACCTATAGCTTGATTGCCATCAGAATCAACGATGGAAGAACCAGACATAGCTAATTTTTTTAAGTTCCCTTTCCAGCGTGCACCGCTTTCTGGGTAAAACATTGTAAAGTAAATAGCTTCACGGCTACGAGTTTGATCAACGTTATTACTGGCAACAGTTGGGGAGGAAAAAGTATCGTTTACTTCTCTTATTTTAGAAATGGTGCTATTTAATTTCTCTGAAAGCTCCGCAGAAGTATTTGCATGTAAATATTCTCCACCACCTACTTGAGCTGTTTGTTCTAGTAGATTCTTACCGTTAAGACTCATTCCACTGCCAAAACCTATGGTAAATACTCGTCCAGTATCGGCAATTTCAGGTGTGCTATCGTACAAATCAATTTCTACGTCACTTGTTCCATGAATTATTTGTGCTAGTGCAGCCAAATAACTCCCACTTGTTGTACCTGGGTATGAACCAAACTTAGATTTATAAAGATGGTATATTTCATTATTACTTTCAGTGTCACTTTGCGGATCGCCATCCGTCATTAAAATAAGGTTAATAGAATTATCACAGCGCTCATCGCTATCTAAATCAGTTTCGAATGGCGAAATATATGTAAGAGTAGTTACTTTTTTATTTTTGTTATGATAATTTTTTACATAAGTAACAGTCTTACTTAAAAAATCTTCATCTCCTGAATATTCTTCATACCCATATAAAACTTGTTGCCCAGTTAAGTATAAATAAGCTTCCCATAATGTTTCAGTAACTGGTGTACTGCCACTAGCAGGTAGGCTCTTTATCTGATTTTTAACCGTAGCTCTTGAAGAGCCAATTTCAGCCATAACATAACCGCCGTAGTTATTTTGAAAGCGCATAAGCCCAAAATCAATAGACTCATTATTATTAACCAAGTCGGTCATTGCATCTTTAGCAGCATCAATTTTTCTTGGCCCATTATTAGGAAGTTTACTTCCCATACTCCCAGATGTATCAAATACAATTAAAACTCGAGGCTTTTCATCGGTTTCTACATTGTGGTTTACGTAAAGCTCTATATCTTCGGCGGTAACAGAAAGGCTAATAGTTGCAACAATAAAAGTCGCAACTACGCTATTGAATTTGAATTTCATTTTAAATCCTTTTACCTACGCAAAAATTGCGTAGCTCCCTAAAAGCGCTGTTACTTATATAATTTTTTTAATTAGAAATAGTAACTAACGCGCAAAAACAACCTGCTCAAATTAATCAAGAGTAGATTAAATAAACATTAATACTAACTGAATCAGAAATATCCTTACAACTTTAAATAAAAAAGGCCTAAACATAAAGCTTTATAATGATAATAAGGTTTATTTTACAAGAGCTTATAAATGGCATAATCCCGTTTTTAGATATAATCGACAGTTCAAAATTGCGATTGGATATTTTTAAAAAAATGATGTGGAATTAACAATATTAATGAGTGAGTTAAAGTATTATTATTCAATGGGTTACAATGAGGCCGTAAGAACGGGTAGGTAAAGGAACGCAACTAATTAACATATAAAGTGAAGATTACTGCCAAATAAACAATTTAAAAGCATAGCCAATATTTTCACTTATAATACAAAAAACCCCAGTTAAGTAGCTACCAAACTGGGGCTTTAATAATTTTCGCTTATAAAGAAAGCTCTTCTTTAGCACGCGTTAAATTATGAGATACCAGTGAGTTTTTAGAGATTTGATACGCTTCGTATAAATCTGAAAGGCCTGCGGTGTCTTTTTTAGCCATCATGCGGGCTACGCCACGGTTACTTAATGCAAACGATGTAAGTTCGCGTACTTTTAAACGTGGGCCACGGCTTTCTTTTAATAAGGCAATTGCTTGTGTACAAATGGCTTCAGCTTCTGTGTAGTTTTTAGATTCTACATTAAGTGCACAGCTATTAAATGGCTGTTCAAACTCTGGTGCGGCTGTTACAGAATCTTCAATAACCAATAATTTGTAGTCACTTTGATCAGCCATTGCAGCAGCTGAGCAAGTTAATAATGAGCCAAGAGCGATGGTTTTTAAAAGTGTACGTTTCATGATTATCTTCCTGTTTGGTTAGTCGTACTTGTTGCCGACAACTTAACTTTAGATAAATCCTCTCCCCCCGACAAACGATAAAAACAAACCTAATAAGTGAGAAAATCTAACCTATAGACTTTAGTCTAACATCTGCTTTAAATAGCGTTTCTTTCACTCTCAAAAAAATACAGCAAAAACAAGTGAGTTAACAACGTTGGCAGCTAATCAGTAAAGGCCCATCCATACATAAAACTGAGTTAGTTAGTAGTTAACTTTTTATGTGGGTTTAAAAAAAACATCTTTTTCCACCCTTGTCTTTGTGTTGTAAAAAGCCACGGCATAGGCATAAGCGATAATATAGAATAATGCACATGAGGTTGCTTTCCTGCAGCATTACCGGTATCACCCAGTAAGCCAATTTGGCTGTTTATGCTAACTACATCCCCTGCACTTACATTGTAGTCATTTAAATGTGCAAAATAATGCACTCGCCATTTTGCACCTAATACCGCAACCACTTTGCCACCTCGGTTTAGTTCACCTGAAAAAATAACAATACCGCTTGTTGCAGCAACCACAGGCGTGTTTTTAGCGCCAAAAATATCAATTCCTTTATGTACACCCGAGCGCCCCCACGGCTCATACCAAAACGTATTGTGGTTCCAATCTTTACTTGTAGCGCCTTGCACAGGAATTACTAGCTTCTCAGGAATGAGTAAACCCATTATTAATAAAATTATAGCTGCGCCCAAAGTCCACTTTAGTAGTTTCAATGCATTACCTTTGCTGTAAGTCGTCATTAAATTATTAATTACAATACCTGAACGCCTAGTGAGTATTGTTAGAACGAAACACTTTTTTTACGTGAACTAAACTCATTAATTTTAATACAGGTTTTATTATTAATTGCGCACTGCCAGCTATAAAAAGCCAGGTACCGCTTTCAACTAATGACTCATTTAAAAAGAAAAAGCTACCAATTAAAAACCACACCGCAATTAAAAAATCGTTAACTGCGCCTAATGCTTCATAACGGCGTTGGATAGTAATATGCTCTTGTCCTAAGTCTAAATTAAGCTGATTTTTGCTGGAGCCCATCAATACAACTCACTCTTTTTACTGTGTAATTAAAAAACTGCTTTCACTAGCATCTAATACCAATTCGCTTAATTAAGTATTATTGCGCATTGGTATAGGCTTATCTGCATAATACAATAGCAAAAAACACACAATAAAAAACGCTGGCTGATATATCAGCCAGCGTTTTTATTGGTGTAGAGTCTTTTTAACTAAAAACTCACTATTGCTTGTATATTTAATTGTTTATTTTTGGTCTTTTTCTAAACGTTTTTTAAGACTTAAAGCCGCATCTGCCGCTAATAACCGCATAAATTCAGAACCATTGCTTTGTTCGCCCTGCCCTGCACCTATTACAATTTCAGGCACTAAACGGCTTTTTCCTAAACTATTGAATAAAGCAGTTTGAATTTTCACCTCAGCTTTTAATGTTTCATCAAACACATATTTAGGATCAAGCGCTGCTGATTTAGCACGTAAGCGTGCCTCAGCTAACACATCCATGCCTAGTGCTTCTAAACGCTGTTGCTTTAATATCTCTTCTTGCTCTTTAGCCAACTCAGCTTTTACAGCTACACGTTGCTGCGCAGAAATAATAGCATTCGCTTTAATACGCTCGGCATCGATTTGCTCTTTAATTTTAAGCTTTTCAGACTCTGCCCGCTGCTTTGCTATTGCTTGTTCGCCTAAGGCAACTTCTGTACGCGCTTGTTGCTCTGCTTTTTTAAGATTTTGACGTGCCAAGGCTTCATCTGCAGCCGCTTGCTTTTGCGCTTCTAAGCGCGCGTTTACTTTACTTTCGTAGTCAATATCAATAATACTTGCATCTACAACAGTAATACCATACGCACCTAAAATCGGCGCATTACGCAGCGGTTTACCCTCTTTATCAGATTTAATATTTACCGTTACACGCTGCTGTTTACTTAAGCTACCTAGTTCATCGCTTTTATCCCGCTCACCGCTACTGATTATTTGCTCAGTAACAAAAATACCATTAGTAAGTTGATCAGAGAAGTCTTGGCTAAGTTGCCCGTTTCCACCAGAATAATGCTGCTCAACCGACATCATACGCGCCGACGCTTTAACGTTTTCTGTAGTAGCACGCATAAGTAAATTAGATATAAGCGTATCTTGCGAACCAAACTCTTCGTGTATTTTTAGTAATCCACGTAATTCACCTTTTTCAGTGGCTGGTACATTGCCTGGCAACCTAAAGCGCGATACACCACGTGCACCACCGGTTGTTGTATCCAAAAAGCGTATTGGAATAAGAGGTACAATTGCACTCGCAGTCGCGTTTTCGTCACCCGTAAAGTTAATCGATATAACCTTTTTATAAGCAGATGTAGTGCCAAATGCTTTTAAGTATGGGCCAGCTTGGTTAATAACCGTTAACTTTCCGGTAAACGCCGATTGATGAACTAAACGCTCGTCAGCTTCGTTCCAAGAAATAACTTGTGAAGTAAGCGTTGCTATAACAGCCAACACAACCACTATTGATGTTACTAAAATGACATTTCGGCGGCCAAAACGACCTATAAATGATTGTGACTTTTCTTCTGGAACCGCTTTTTTATCGCTATCCATTTTCATTACTCTCCATGTTTAGTTTTTTCTTAACAAAGTAAATAATTTCTTGCTCGCTTAAATGCGCACAAAAACTACCTGAGCGATGCAATTCTATAAATGTTGCAAGGATCTCTTCTTTGCCTTTTATTTTTTTATGTTTATCTGCTTGGGCTTGGTTTTTATCCGTAAGTTGAGTAATAAGCTCATCTACAATGGTGTCTTTATCAAACAGCACATTGTATTCCTTAGTTTTTCTTACTCGGTTTTTGCGTATATTGCTATAAATAACATAAATAGCTAAACACAAAATAATAACCAATGTACTCAACCCAACAATATAGAAAATCATATAACCTGCTTATATTTAGTTGAATGATTACGTCAATAACAGGTGTTATAAATCAATAACAAATGTTAACTCATTAATTTTACAGAAACCTCGTATAAAAAACAGGTAAAAGTAATAATTCCAAAAATAAAGCTTTCTAAAACGGGCTTTCTCGCTTTTAAATTTACATGTGAGTTTTATAAAAAAATTTTATTACACGCACAAAAAAGCCCCTACCTAATATAAATCGGTAGGGGCTTTTTTGTGACTCTCGCTAAATAAATTGCTTTATAAGGCAAGCTCTTCTTTAGCGCGAGTTAAGTTATGAGACACTAAAGTGTTTTCAGAGATTTGTACTGCTTCGTATAAATCAGCTAATGCTGCTGTATCGTTATGCGCTTTTAAACGTGCAACGCCACGGTTGCTTAAAGCGTACGATGTAAGCTGGCGTACTTTAAATTTAGGGCCTTGTGCATCTTGTAATAGTGCAATGGCTTTAGTACAAATTTCTTCAGCTTGAGCGTAATTTTTAGATTTAACGTTAAGTGCGCAGCTATTGAATGACTCTTCAAGTGGCAATGGCGCAGTAGCGGTTTTGATAACCATTAGTTTGTAGTCACTTGAATCAGCCATTACAGCTGCTGAGCAAGTTAGTAATGAGCCAAGAGCGATGGTTTTTAAAAGTGTACGTTTCATGGTTTGTCTTTCCTAATTAAGTTAGTCGCGCTTGTTGCCGACAACTGAACTTTAGAGTAATAGCTCAGCGCCGACAAACGAGAAAAACAAACTCAATAAGTGAAGAAAATTAACCTATAGACTTTAGTCTAATATACGTACAAATTTAAATGTTTAACAGCGTGTAAACCAGCGCAATTACTGCTTGTTTTGAAAAAGGTTTTAAAACGAGTGCTATGCAGTAGCTACGCAAACAAGCCTATGAGATGTACAAAAATTAGCCTTTATAATTTATTTTGTTTTTATGCTTTTGGCGACTTTTCCTACGCTCAAGCCTTGCACTAAAATTGAAAAAACCACCACCGCATAAGTTAAAGCCAATAATATATTACGCTGCGATCCATCAGGTAGCTGCAACACCAGTGCCACCGAAATACCGCCACGTAACCCTCCCCAGGTTAACACTTTCCATGCACCGCTGGGCAGCTCGAGCTGTTTATTAAAAATAGTTGTTGTTAGGCCAACCACAATAAGACGTGCGCATAGCGCAATTAAAATGGTTAAAACGCCCGCCACCAGCAAATTAGCTGAGTACACAATCATTACCACTTCAAGGCCAATTAGCACAAATAAAATGGCATTTAAAATTTCATCAATTAGCTCCCAAAACAAATCAACATAGTGGCGTGTTTTATCACTCATGGCTAAATTACGGCCATGATTACCCACCATTAATCCCACCATAACCATCGCAAGTGGCCCCGATAAGTGCCAGTGACTCGCCAATGCATAACCGCCTATAACACCCGCTAGCGTAAGTAATACTTCTTCTTGGTAGCTATCTATTGCTTTTAATAAATAATTTAAAGCAGCGCCTAATATTAAACCAAATATTATACCGCCCCCCGCTTCAACAGCGAGTGTATGAGCCACTGAGTATGTAGTTGGCATATCACCACTGGTTAAAATTCCTAATAAAAGCGCAAATACCACCACGCCTATACCATCATTAAATAGCGACTCCCCCGCTATTACGGTTTCAATACTTTTAGGCGCACCAGCAGAGCGTAAAATACCCATCACCGCTATCGGATCGGTTGGCGAAATCAACGCACCAAATAATAAACACCATATAAACGATAAATTAAATCCCAATAAAGGCACTACTACATATAACGCTGTAGCAATAATAACTGTTGAAATTAGCGTACCCACACACGCTAAAATACCTATGGGTAATTTATAACGTCTTAAGTCACTTACATTAACGTGCAGCGCCCCAGCAAAAAGCAGCATTGAGAGCATGCCATCGAGCAATACATGAGTAAAATTGAGTTGATCAAGTAGGCTTACTTCGTAATCAATAAGTTCATCAAACCCTAAAAAGCCCAAAAATATAGCCGCAATAGACACTAAAAGCGAAATAACCATCACCCCAATGGTGGTTGGCAGGCCAATAAACCGATGATTTATATAAGCAAGTAATGCGGTTATAGATAAAAAAATCGCGCTAATTTCAAATATACTCAACGTACTGGTGACATCCATAATCTAGCTCTCTTAAATTTAAAGCCTAATAAGTGGTTTCCACTTTTATGATTTGCACTTTTTAACCGTGCAACGCAAAAAGCCCATGTTAAGAATAAACCTAACATGGGCTTTTTATACACTGGCTTAATTAAAGCATGTTTAGTGCTTTTTTATAGCGCAAGCTCTTCTTTAGCAAGTGTTAAATTATGCGATACCATTGTACTGTTAGACATTTGCGCTGCCTCGTACAAATCAGCAATGGCTGCTGTGTCATTATTTGATTTTAAGCGCGCAACACCTCGGTTACTTAACGCGAATGACGTAAGTTCGCGTACTTTAAATTTAGGGCCGTCTGCATCTTTTAAAAGTGCAATTGCTTTTGTACAAATTGCTTCAGCCTCTGCATAGTTTTTTGACTTAACATTAAGTGCGCAACTATTAAACGACTGCTCAATTGGCTGCGGTGCAGTCGCTTGTTCGATAACCATTAATTTGTAGTCACTTGTATCAGCCATTACAGCAGCTGAGCAAGTTAATAAAGAGCCAAGAGCGATGGTTTTGATAAGTGAGCTTTTCATGATTATGTTCCTGTTGAGTAAGTCGTGCTTGTTGCCGACAATTCAACTTTAGAGAATTAACACAAAACCGACAAACGATTAAAACAAAACCAATAAGTGAAGAAAATTAACTTATAGACTTTAGTCTAATGCCAAATTACTAATTTAGGGCAATTAGTATTTATACAATCAGTAACCGAACCCGCTCTTTACTTAGTCCGTTCAAGTAGCTTAACTTTTCCATAACAGCTTAAACTTAAAGCCTATGTCTGCAGCATCATTTATCCACCAAACCAGCTGTTAAAGCACCAAGTGCTTAGCAAATTTGCGTTTGATTTACTTTGGACCGGTAATAACTATTTGCAAAAAGGTTAGCAAGCCATGGGCTATAACGGCGCGCCCCCTTACTTTTAATTCGTGATTGTGGATTGGAACAAAACTCAAACTTGAGGTATTACTACAAAGTTCCATAACATCATTTATCACCCAAACCTATAAACTCCCTCGCCCATATGCCATAATCTAAATAATTCATTACTTTAGTAACTTGGCGCATATTTAGGCGTTTTTAAGTTAACTACTCAGGGTTTTCAGCATGGCATATCAAGAGCAAAATCAAGCAACAATCTATTGGCACGATTATGAGACCTGGGGGGCGAGCCCTCAAAAAGATAAGCCGAGCCAGTTTGCGGGAATTCGTACCGATCTTGATTTAAATATAATTGGCGAGCCGCTTATTGAATATTGTAAGCCGCAGGCGGATTACTTGCCTCACCCTGAGGCGTGTTTAATTACCGGTATTACGCCACAAGTGGCGATGCAAAAAGGTTTGGTTGAGGCTGAGTTTATAGCCAAAATTCATGCTGAATTTAGTGCGCCAAACACCTGTGTGGCTGGTTATAACAGTATTCGCTTTGATGACGAAGTAAGCCGTTATAGCTTTTACCGTAACTTTTACGACCCGTACGAGCG
>NZ_DJHW01000139.1:0-9279 GCF_002433295.1 Pseudoalteromonas sp. UBA6610
GCTAATGCCAGTGATTTTAACTTCAGTGAACCATTGACGATGGCCCATTTGCTTACGAGAATGCTTACGGCGTCTAAATTTAACAACCTTAATCTTCTCACCGCGACCATGTGAAACAACCTCAGCTGTTACTTTACCACCGTTTACGAACGGTACACCGATCTCGATTTTCTCACCATCAGCAACTAAAAGTACTGAATCAAATTCAACTGCTGCACCAGTTTCAACGTCTAATTTTTCAAGACGAATCGTTTGACCTTCAGTCACACGATGCTGTTTACCACCACTTTGGAAAACCGCGTACATAATTAACTCCGTCTGTGCGCCCTCAAATCGACGCAACTAAAATATTCTTCGATAGGGCGCGAAGTTTACGCTAATGCATAAAAACTAGCAAGCCTATTTTGTAATTAAAATGAATAAAAAGTAGCTGCATTGAGAGCAATTCAATATTTCCCCCATTTTATATTAAATTGCCCTGTTGCCAAGCGCTTTTTAGTGCAAAGACAAAATAAATTTACGTGTCGCTATGCCTACTCCAGAACCCATTGACTGCGCAATAAATAGTCGCACTTTGAGTGTAAAATATACAATTAAATACCCTAATTAAGCGCTAATTAAGGTTTTTAACTCGGTTTTTTTAATGAATCGTCACAAAATATCGAGCTAGTGCTTTTTTTGTTGTACAATCGGCGCCGTTCACACATAAAAATTGGCTCGGAGATCAATGGATATAAAAGCTATCCAGGCGTTAATCGAAAGCGATATGAATGACGTCAATCAACTTATACACGCGCAAATGCGCTCAGATGTGGCGTTAGTCAATCAACTTGGTTTGTACATCGTTAACAGCGGCGGCAAACGCGTACGCCCGATGCTGGCAATATTGGCAGCAAGAGCTTTGGGTTACCAAGGTAAAGATCACATTACTTTGGCAACGATTGTTGAATTTATTCATACGGCAACACTATTACATGATGATGTTGTTGATGAATCTAACCTGCGCCGTGGTACACCGACTGCAAATGCCGAATTTGGTAATGCTGCCAGCGTGCTGGTTGGGGATTTTATTTACACCCGCTCGTTTCAACTTATGGTGGGGCTGGGCAAAATGCAAATTATGCAAGTGCTTGCTGATGCCACCAACGTGATTGCTGAGGGTGAAGTATTGCAACTTATGAATTGCAACGACCCTAATACCACCGAAGCAAGTTACATGCAGGTTATTTACTCTAAAACGGCTAAATTATTTGAAGCCGCTACAGGGCTTGCAGCTATTATTACCGAGCAAGATAACAGTGTGTTAGATGCGCTTAATTTATATGGTATGCATTTAGGTACTGCTTTTCAGTTAGTTGATGACGTACTTGATTACAACGCAGACGCTGACCAATTAGGTAAAAATATTGGTGATGATTTAGCAGAAGGTAAGCCAACCTTGCCGCTAATATATGCGATGAAGCACGGCAGTGATCAGCAAAGAGCCCTCATTCGTGATGTCATTGAGCATTGCAATGGTATGGATAACCTTGAGGCTATTTTAACGGCACTTAAACAAACCAACGCACTTGAATTTACAATGCAAAAGGCGCAGCAAGAAGCAGACAAGGCCATTGCCTGTTTAGACTTTTTAGCAGAGTCGCAGTACAAGCAAGCGTTAATCAGCTTAGCGCGTATAGCTGTAGAGCGAGATCACTAACTTTGCAGCCTCCCTTAATTAGTATTTAAGGGCCATCATTTTCGAGCAATAAAAAAGCCTGCATAAGCAGGCTTTTTTGTGCATAACTTGGCTATTACGCCATGAAATCAACACCTTCTTTGATGTCTTTTTTCAGAGTTTCAAGCATGTCGTTTTTAGCTTTTTCTTCAAATGCGCTTAGCTCGCCGTAAGAAAGAATTTCTTCTACGCCGTTTGTGCCTAAACGTACTGGGTGAGCAAAGTACTCTGCATCGCCATTTTCAACAGCAACGTATGCGTAATCTACTACGTCTTCACCTTGTAGGCCTTTAACTAAAGACATACAAAAACGTGCTGCAGCAGCACCCATAGATAATGTAGCTGAACCACCGCCCGCTTTAGCATTTACTACTTCAGTACCTGCATTTTGGATACGTGGAGTAAGTGTAGCTACTTCTTCTTCAGTGAAGCTTACGCCTTCAACTTGAGAAAGTAGAGGTAGAATGGTTGTGCCTGAGTGGCCACCAATTACTGGTACTTTAACGGTTGCTACGTCTACGCCTTTAAGCTCAGCAACAAATGCTTCTGAACGAATTACGTCAAGCGTAGTGATACCAAATACGCGCTTAGCGTCGTAAGTACCTGCTTTTTTGAATACTTCAGCAACAATTGGTACAGTGCCGTTTACTGGGTTAGTGATAACACCCACTAACGCTTTAGGACAGCTAGCTACAATGCCTTCTGCTAATGTTTTGATGATACCTGCGTTTACGTTAAATAAATCCGCACGATCCATACCTGGTTTACGTGGCATACCCGCTGGGATAAGTACGATATCACACCCTTCAAGCGCTTTATTTAAATCGTCTGCGCCAAAACCTGCTACTTTAACATCTGTAGGGATGTGAGATAGGTCAACCGCAACACCTGGTACAACTGGTGCAACATCGTAAAGTGATAATTCAGAACCAGCTGGTAAGCCTGTTTTTAATAATAAAGACAACGCTTGACCGATACCGCCTGCAGCACCTAATACAGCAACTTTCATTGGAATTCTCCGTAATTTGAGGTAGGAAATATTTGTGGCTCTTAAGATAATGAAATTAGCGACTAAAAACAAATTTATCCTGCTTATTTCAGGTATATTTTCGACCATAGTTGTAAACTTTGTTGGTTTATCGCAGCAAACTGGCAAGTTAACTAAACAACTGCTGCATAATTATTCATTTTTGTGTAGAATTTGCATTATAAATAACAAAAATGAATAAAGACTATGCAACCACAAGACAAACAAGAAGCGCTGGTAAAAGCGTTTAAAGCACTTTTAAAAGAAGAGAACTTTGGCTCGCAAGGCGAAATAGTCGAAGCATTAAAAGAGCAAGGCTTTGACAATATAAGCCAAAGTAAGGTGTCGCGCATGCTTAGCAAGTTTGGCGCTGTGCGTACCCGTAATGCTAAACAAGAAATGGTTTATTGCCTACCCGCAGAAATGGGCGTACCGACTGCTAAAAGCCCACTACGTCAGCTTGTTATTGATATTATGCATAACGAAATGATGATTATTATAACCACCAGCCCAGGCGCTGCGCAGTTAATTGCCCGCTTATTAGACTCACTAGGCAAAGCGGATGGTGTATTGGGCACAATTGCCGGAGATGACACTATTTTTATTGCCCCAGCAAAAATATCTGAAATAGACATTACACTAGAGCGCGTACGCATTTTATTTGATACGGTTTAAAGCTGTTTTAAAAAACTAACTGACGGCGCAAAAAACGCTGAGCCCATATCGGCTTGAGTAAAATCAAGCCAGTGGTCGTAACACTCCCCTTTTCCTATGCGGCTGTTAAGTACCTTTTCAAACGCACTTCCCGATGCAGAGCATGTAATACTTAGCATGCCTTGCTCGTAAACATCGCCATACGGCATGCTTTGGTTAAGCAGTATTGCTTGGCCGCTTTCATCTTTTAGCTCACTTCTAGTCGCGTGGCTCGTATCTACCTTAGGCTCAATTAAGGTGTTATCTAAACGTGTACGCCCCATAATATGCTCTTGCTCGCTTAGTGATAAATGCTGCCATACGCTCAGGTCATGCTTATAACGCTGTACATGAATATAGCTGCCTTGGTGTTCAAAGCTGTCGGGGTTATTAACCAGTGCCGTGATTCGTTTTTGGCGTCCATGTGGGGTGTCGCCTGCATAAATAAAGCCGTTAAAGTCTCGCCCATCTAAAAACCTAAAATTGCGAATTTGTTCAACCAGCTCTACATCGGGCGAAAACAACTTTAATATTTGCAATGCAAAAAGGTGATTAACATCTTCTCGGTCTGAGCGAATTTGTATGAATAAATCACATGGCTGTACGCGCATAACAAAATCACTGTGATTTATATTAGGAAAGCTTTGCAGCTCGCTTGGGATATATTCAGGTAGTATATGCGGCCAATATTGCGCGCCTATAGCCACCATGCAAGAGAGCATGGCTTCGGAAAACTGATCACTAAACTCTTCTTCAATTGCGCTTACGCGCTTAAGCTTTGCGCGCAATGACTCGTCTTGACCATCAAATACATTAAAAAATAAATGCAAACCGTGTAAGTTTGCTTCAGCACAAATCCCAGATTGCGCTTGCGCCATTGTTATTCCTTAGCTTTATAAAACACAGCGAATAACACATTTGTTATGATTCGAAAAAATTCACCGTGTGAGGTTTTATTTTTATTATAACCTGTTCATTTATTTCAAATGACTGGCCATATTGTGCGGCAACTTCAATCTCTTGCTCTGCAATTACAACAGTGTAAACATAAGCCGAGCCTATAAACCGACGGCTTAAAATACTCACACCTTGAGGATTATCGGCCTGCGTATTTTGCGCAAGCTCAATATGGTGCGGACGAATATACACCACCCCTTTTATTGCACTGTGCGTATGCTCATGCTGCGATTGCACGACACCAAAAGGCGTTGTGTATTCAGTTGCCGTTAACACTTCTGCGCCTAAGTATATGCCCTGACCCAGAAACTCTGCAACCTCCTTTGTCTTTGGCATGGCAAAAAGCTGCTCTGGTGTACCTTGTTGGGCTATTTTTCCTTGGTGCATAATGGCTAGCGTGTCTGAAAACGCAAAGGCTTCTTCTTTTGAGTGGCTAACAAATACCGCAGAAACCTGCTGCGCTTTAATAATGCGCCTAATATCAGCAATTAACTCAAAGCGTACTTGTGTATCTATGTTCGAAAAAGGCTCATCAAGAAGCAATAAACTAGGCTTATAAGCCAAAGCCCGCGCAATAGCCACGCGTTGCTGCTGGCCACCCGAGAGCTGATGAGGGTAGCGTTTTGCACACCCCGTTAAATGCACTAGCTCTAGCATTTCCTCTACCCGTTGCTGTTTTTGCGCTTTGCTTATTTTACCCAGCCCAAACGCAATATTATCTGCCACACTGAGGTGCGGAAACAGGGCATAATCTTGAAACATCATCCCTATATTACGATGCTCTGGTGATACAAATGTATGCTTGTCGCTTACACATTTGCCATCTATAAATACACTACCTTCATTTATTTCAATAAGGCCAGCAATTGCTTTTAAGGTGGTTGTTTTACCGCAGCCGCTGGCTCCGAGCAAACACACAATTTCGTCTTGACCCACCGTTAAATCTAAATTGTGTAGCACATGCGTGCCACTGTAGTGATAACCCACACCTTGTAAATTTAAACGGCTCATTTAACTGCGTTGCTCCATAGAACGATTAATAAAATACAAGGGGATCAACCCAACCAAAACAATAAATAAAGCGGAAATAGAGGCAAGCTCAAGCTGCTCATCGCTCACATATTGAAATACATGTGTGGCTAAACTTTCAAAGTCAAAAGGCCTTAATAGTAATGCAGCTGGCAGCTCTTTCATACACTCAATAAATACAAGCAATGCAGCTGTTAAAAGACCTCGACGTAATAAAGGAAGGTGCACTAAGCGCAGTGTTTGCCCTTGGCTTTTACCCATAGATTGGCTAGCCATATCCAGTGAAGGACTAATACGTACAAAGCTCGATTCTATAGCACCGTGCGCAATGGCATAAAAGCGCACTAAGTAAGCCAGTATAATAGTGACAATGCTACCGGTTAGTAATAAACCTATATCTAGGTTGTAGCTCTCAAGGGTTGTATTTATTGAGTTTTCTAATACGCTCAGCGGTAATAACACAGCAATAGCCAGTACCGTACCTGGTAGTGCATAGCCGGTGCTCGCTAAGCGACCAGGTATTAAAGTATAGCCTTGCTTTGCCACACGCTGATAAAAAACGATTAGTGTAGCGAGTATTATGCTGATTACGCTTACAGTAATAGCTACTTTTAAACTTTGCCACGCGTAACTAAAAAAAGCCGTGTTCCACGCTTTATCAAAGTAAGTTATTGCATAATTTAGCAATACCAACATAGGTATAATAAAAGCAATGAGCAAAATAACACTGCAAAATGACGTAGCCAGCCATGCATGTTTACCTTTAAGTTTGTATAACGACTCGCTATTAACACCTGATTGACGCTCAAACACGGCTTGGTTACGCCGACTAAAGCGCTCCGCCATTAAAGCTAAAAACAGCAGTAACAGCATAACGCCCGATATTTTCGCTGCAGCCGTGAGTGAGTAATAACCAAACCATGTATCGTACACCGCGGTGGTTAAGGTGCTCACTGCAAAGTAACTTACCGTTGCATAGTCGGCCATGGTTTCCATGCTTATGAGCGCAAGGGCTGCCACAATTGAGCCACGAGAAAGCACTATACTTACCTTAAAAAAGCTTTGCCAAGGCGATAAACCCATTAATTGACTAGCTTGCACTAGCTTAAATGACTGCTCTCGCAGTGCGGTTTTAAAAATTAAAAATAAATACGGATACAGCACAAGTGCGATCATCACCATAGCGCCGGGCAAAGTGCGAATATCAAAAAACCAATAATCCGTTGGCGAGTGCCAATCAAACCACTCTCTTAGGGCTATTTGCACAGGGCCTGCGTAATCTAGCAAATCGGTATACACATAGGCTATTAAATAGGTTGGCATTGCAAGGGGCAGCATAAGCGCCCATTCAAATTGCTTTTTGCCGGGGAAGGAGCAATACGCACTGAGCCAACCAAGCGGTAGCGCAATTGCACAGCTAAGCAGGCATACGCCAAAAATAAGCAGCACAGTATTAGTAATATAATCCCACAGCACGGTATCCCACAGATGAGAAAATACCTCTGAGTCGCCTTGTAAAGATTCATAAATCAGAAAAAACAGCGGGGCCGACAATAAAAGCCCTGTCGACCAAGCAAAGAGCTGCCATTTAGACAGCTTAAATATAAAATTCATTAAAGGTCGAACTTCACCTCATCTATTAGCTTAAGGGCTAACGGACGATATTTACTGATCTCATCAAGTGCTAGGCCATCTTCTTTAAAGCTTCCCCAAGAGGCCACTAAACTTGATAGCTCAACGCCTTGCTTAACAGGGTACTCCATATTTACAGAGGCATACATATTTTGAGCTTTGGTTTCGCTCATAAACTCAATAAGCTTAAGGGCATTATCAGGATTTTTTGCATATTTAGTAATGACAGCACCCGAAACATTTATGTGTGAGCCGCGATTTTGCTGATTAGGAAAATTAATATAAACAGACTCAGCCCACGCTTTTTGCTCGTCGTCTTGAAGCATTTTGCCAAGGTAGTAACTATTACCTAAAGCAAGATTGCACAAACCTTCTTTTACTGCTTTTACTTGCGCGCGATCGTTACCTTGTGGCTTACGTGCTAAATTAGCTTTAACACCTTCTAACCATGTTTTAGTTTTTTCCTCGCCGTGATGAGCAATCATCGAAGCAACTAAGCCAAGGTTATAAGGGTGCTTGCCAGAACGTGTACAAATTTGTCCTTTGTACTGTGGGTTAGCCAAATCTTCGTAGGTGAGTTCAGGTAAAGCACCTAGGCGCTCTTTTGATGAATACACATTACGAACCCGCTTAGTTAATGCCACCCACTGCCCGTCGCTATCTCTATACGACGCAGGAATATTGTTTTTAATGCGATCACTTTTAATACTTTGCGTTAAATTTAGATCCTCTAGCTGAATAAGCGCACTAAAATTAGATGTTAATACTAAATCGGCTTTACTGTGCTTTCCTTCACGCTTAACACGCTCTATTAACCCTTTTTTTGCAAAAACCACATTCGTTTTAATGCCTGTTTGCTTAGTGAAGTCAGTTAAAATAGGTTGAATTAAAAACGGTTGACGAAAAGAGTAAATATTAACAACATCGCTCGCAAACGCAGGCGAAGCGCTAATAATACAAGTAAGTATAGCCAGTGCAGTTCTCATATCAATTTACCTAAATAGTAATTATTTACAGGGGATTTTATCGTGATACGTGAAAATATACACTCTTTACATAAATGTAAATAAGTAATTAATGACCAAAAGGGAAATACCGCGTAAGACATCTCTTACAGAGCTGACAGCTAATGAGTAAAAAAACCTATAACAACCCAGTAAAAACAATGTAAGCATCTGTTTTTATTTGATTTGTTATAAATACTCACTTTTTATAAGTAAATCCATAGCCGTTTTAACCTATTTTAGTTGCACCAGCACGCTACAATTACTACATCAACCAAGCAGTGATGCTTATCGAGTAAAAGGAAATGGACTGCTTACTCGAACAACCAATGATTAGGTTACTACGGACAACACGGAAATTAGGACAGGCTCAGGATGAGTATCGCAATGGATTGTTGCACAAAGGAACGTATCAGGACGATACAGCAAGGATAACAACAGCGGATAGTTGTTTAACAGGATGTGACAGGAATTAAATGGACAGGCCCTTGAGGCAACACAATGGAATTGTGAATTAATGGACTGCACTAGGATGTGCCAAAAGGAATAGGTAATAGTTTTTACCACTACAGGATGTACAGGGATTTAAAGGAGATAGGCCCGGATAGCCTAAATTACATAGAACTAAAAAGTAATATCGTAATCACATGGATAAGTAAAAATTGGAGTTGATTAAGTTCAATTGCAGGATGCAAAATTAGAAGATTCCGCAAGCGCGCCTAGAGATAGAGCGCGCTTTTCTTTGCCTAAAATTAAGTTACTGTGGCCTGCCCTTATTTCGCTTACCAAGTAAGTACGCATCACGAAATTTTATAAAGTGCTGTTCAAGCTTTAAGGCGGCATCTTGCTCACCTGCGAGCGCTAACACCATAATGCCTACCTCAGCAGTGCCTAACTGGTATGCGTGAGGTGCAACGCGTAAACGGTAATCTGATAGTTTATCAGCGGTGATCGACAACACCGGTAAATTATCTAGATACGGGCTTTTGCGGATCATTTTTTTAGCTTCGCGCCAGGTGCCATCTAAAAATATAAATAATGGCTTTTTGCCAGGTTCAATGTTTACTTCGGTGGTTGCCCTGCCCGGCTCTACATCTTCAGCTGGAAATATCACCATAGGTTGATAATCAGCGTTGTTTAATAAAGCTAATAGCTCAGCGCTTGGCTCTGTTCTGTCCCATCTAAATGCATAGTTGTCAGGGACTATTTCAGCAATTAAA
>NZ_DJHW01000139.1:9596-9892 GCF_002433295.1 Pseudoalteromonas sp. UBA6610
TATTTCAGCAATTAAACGCCCTGTGTTTGACGGTTTAAAGCTTTCATTATGATACATTAATAAACACACGCCAGCATCGCACTGCGCTTGTTCTACCCCCTCACATATACAGTAATGCTTAGCAATTAAACACTGCTCACAGCGATCCATTTTGCCGCCACGGGCATTAAATTCGCGGCGCGATTCGCTGATTTGCTGAGCACGCAAAACTAATACTGAGTTATGTTGGGGATTTTTCAAGGGGGCTATTACCTAAAATTTGTTCGGCGCGTATTGTAGCTAAAATAAAAGGGAAT
>NZ_DJHW01000009.1:0-9745 GCF_002433295.1 Pseudoalteromonas sp. UBA6610
TGCGCAACAAATGATGATGGCAATAAAGCGTCATCAAAAAACAACTAAGCGCAGTTATGTTTACTTAAGTGGTTGGATGGTTGCTGCACTTCGCTCTGCATTTGGCCCGTTACCGGATCAAAGCATGCACGAAAAAACCTCAGTGCCAGCGCTTATTGAAGAGATTTATACGTTTCTAAAACAAGCCGATGCCCGTGAACTAGACCACTTATTTAATGATCTAGACGAAGCGAAAGCCAATGGCGGCGATGTGCAAGCGGTGCTTGATAAAATTGATAATTTTGAGACACATGTAGTGCCTATTATTGCCGATATTGATGCTGGTTTTGGTAACGAAGAAGCAACCTACCTACTTGCGAAAAAGATGATTGAAGCAGGTGCGTGTGCCATTCAAATAGAAAACCAAGTGTCTGACGCTAAACAATGTGGTCACCAAGCAGGCAAAGTAACTGTACCGCACGAAGATTTTTTAGCAAAAATTAACGCTGTACGTTACGCATTTCTAGAACTCGGTATTGATAACGGTATTATTGTTGCGCGTACCGACTCATTAGGTGCAAGCCTTACGCAAAAAGTGCCTGTGTCACAAACGCCATGTGACTTAGCTAGCCAGTACAACGCGTTTTTAGAAACCACACCTATTAACGGTGTAGATGATTTAAAAGAAGGCGATACGGCAATGAAAATTAATGGCCAATTATGTAAGCCAACGCGTTTAGAAAACGGTTTATACCAGTTCCGCGAAGGCACTGAAAAAGACCGCGTGGTACTAGATTGTGTAACAAGCTTACAATCGGGCGCTGATTTATTGTGGATTGAAACCGAAAAACCACACGTTAAGCAAATTGCAGAGCTAGTTAACCGCGTTAAAGAGCAAGTGCCTGATGCTAAACTTGTTTATAACAATTCACCGTCATTCAACTGGACGCTCAAATTCCGTGAGCAAGTGTACCAAGAGTGGCAAGAAGCGGGTCGCGACTTGAGCGCTTACCCAAGCCTAGGTGATAATAAAGGCCTAATGGCGCCAGAAATGGACGATACAGAGCTTGCTGCTGAAGCGGATGTATTAGTGCAAAACTTCCAGCGCGATGGTGCACGTGAAGCGGGTATTTTCCATCACTTAATTACACTGCCTACATACCATACGGCTGCACTAAGCACCGATATTTTATCAGAAGGTTACTTTGGTGATATGGGCATGCTTGCTTATGTACGTGATGTACAACGTCAAGAAATTCGCCGCGAGCAAGCCTCAGTTAAGCACCAAGATTTAGCCGGGTCTAATATTGGCGATACCCACAAAGAGTACTTCTCTGGTGAAAACGCACTTAAAGCCGGTGGTGAAGATAACACCATGAACCAGTTTTAACTTTTCTAGATAGTGTTACTCAAGGGCCGTAAGGCCCTTTTTTTATTGTATTAATATAAATCGGACTCGGCTAAATTTAGTCTGGATCACAATTTAACTAGGTAGATATTAAGTACAGCTATATGGCTGCTTTTTTACTGTAAAGCCGCTTTAAAGTGCAAAATCCCCCTATTAAAAGGCTGTTTTTAGCTGTTTTACTAAGTATAAGTAAAATAATAAACCGAAATTTTACTAACCTGGTGCCTTTATAAAACAATTTTTTACTAACTGAGTGCTTATAAACAGTGGCTCAAACCGATTTTTTACCAACTCAAGCGATTAAATTTACAATAAACCGAAATTTTACTAACTGAAAAATGCCTAAGTCCGATATGGATAAGAACAAAACTGTAAAGGGGGTTTACAGTTTGGCATTAATTAACCTAAGCGTGGGTAATTACAAAAAAAGCCACTTAGGTGTGGCTATTTTTAAACCTAAACACGGAGCTTATTTTTTGTTTGAGTGCTTATCAAACCACCATTGAATGTAGGCTACCTTGGTCATTAAATTAGAAGGGCGCGCCGTAATACCGTGTGATGCATTAGGAATACGCACCATGGCGGTATCAACACCTTGCAACTTAAGGGCTTGATAAAACTGCTCGGTTTCAGAAATAGGGGTACGGTAATCTGCCTCCCCTGTTAAAAGCATAGTGGGCGTTGTTACGTTACCTACATAGCTAATAGGTGAGCGTTTCATATAGTGCTCAATATGATCCCAAGGTTTACCTGGAAACCAGTAATCGGCAAAAAATGGATAAAAGTCGGCAGTTAGTACAAAGCTGATCCAATTAATAACGGGTTTAGCCACCACTGCAGCAGCAAACCTGTCGGTGTGCCCTACAATCCATGCGGTTAATACACCACCGCCAGAGCCACCTGTTACAAATAGTTTAGACTCATCAATAAAGCCTTTCGCTATTAGCGCATCAACGCCGGTCATTAAATCGTCAAAATCGTTACTTGGGTAATTATGATGAATTGTTTGGGCAAACGTTTTACCGTATGAGTCACTGCCTCGTGGGTTCATGTATAAAACCACGTTTCCTTTGGCTGCAAACAATTGCACCTCGGTACTAAAGTGAGGGCCATAATTGGCCACCGGGCCGCCATGAATTTCTAAAACAAGAGGGTATTTTTTTGATTTATCAAACCCAGGTGGGTATGCAATCCAGCCTTGAATTGGCAGCCGGTCGTGGCTCGATTTAAGCCAAATTTCTTCTACGTTGGCAAGTTCTTTATCGCCTAACGCATCGGCATTGAGTGTAGTGAGGCGACGAGCTTTGCCTCGTTTTATAGTCGCTATATCTGCAGGGCGCTGAGTATCGGCAAGTGTAAAAGCAATATCGCCATCTTCGCTTACATCAAAATCGCCGCCCGAATAAGGACGACCAAACGCAACGCTGCCTATTTGCTCGGTGAGCACTTTACGCTTACCACTGCGTGGTTGGTAGGCAAGGGCGGTTTGGCCTTCGTCTGCGTAGCTAAAGTAAACCCCTTTTGAATTAGCACTCCATTTTATTTGCCCCACACTTCTATCAAAATTAGGGGTTAGGCTTTTTGTATCGCCCGTTTTTAAATCACGAATATAAAGCTGCGTGTTTTCGTAATTGGTGCGTTTATCATCATACCCTGTAAAGGCCAAGTAACGCCCATCGGGAGATACTTTAGGTTGTTGGTCAGGGCCGTTTCTGTTGGTAATGGCAGTAATTTTTAAGGTGCTTAAATTAAGCTGGTAAATTTCACTATTAGTGGGCTTTAGTTGATTTTGCTCATGCCGATTGGCCGAAAAATAAAGGCTGTTGCCGTTTTTACTAAAGCTTACTTCGCCGGCGTTATTAAACTCATCGTGTGTGAGCTGCTTTGCATTGCCGCCATTTGCATCTATTGCAAATAATTGCCTAAATCCTTTTTGGCTATAACCGCCTCCGTCGGCGCGGTAGTATACATCGTCTATAAATTTAGCAGGTTCGGCCCATGTAGCGCCTTTAGGCTTGCCAGGTAAGTTAACAGGTGGTGCACTGCTACTTGGTACAAACATACTAAAAAGAAGCTGCTGAGAGTCGGGATGCCAGGTAATTGCGCGTGGGCTGCTGGTTAGGTTACTAATTTTTGCTACAGCACCTGTTTTAAGCCACTTCATATAAATTTGGCTGCTGCCATCGCGGTTAGATATAAACGCAAGGCGTTGCCCATCTGGCGATAGTACCGGGGAGTGATCCATATGCACGCCCGAGGTAAGCGGTTGCAGTTGTTTAGTTTTATAATCAACTGACCAAATATTACTGACTTTACGGTCCGTTTTTATATCCATACGGTTACGTACAAAGTACACCGTTTTACCATCGTCTGTTATATCAATTTGATTGGCGTATTCAAGATTAAACACATCTTGTAGCTGTAATGTGTTGTCCTTTGCAAAAGCTAACTGGTTACTACCAAGTAATAAACTACTACTTAAACTAAGTGCTAAAAGCGTCTTCATTTGTAATCCCTGTGGTGGTTTTTGTATATGTAGTTATATGTCAGCAAGGAAGGGATGAAAAGCGCGATGCGGTGAATCTATAATTTAATACCAGTTTAAGTAAAACATGGTTACTTTAGAGTAATAAATAGTGGAACTGCTGCGTTAAATTTTTTATATGCAGCGCCATTTATTACTGCGCTGTGTGACTTATGCTTTGTTACTGTGCTGTGCTGTTGCGCTTTTTTTAAAGCGATATTAGGTTTTACGTGATTGGACTAAATGGAGGTTAAAGCTGTAAAGCCCCTTTACAGCTTAATAGTTTTTAAAGTAAAGCAAACATGCGTTTTGTAGCTTGAGGCTTAATAACGAGCTAAAAGCAAGGTTAGGTTGCTGATGCACACAGTGATTTAATTTCTTTAATAAGTGCAATACCGGCTGCGTTATCGCCATGTACGCACAAACTGTTGGCATTTAAGTTTAGGGTGTTTCCTGAGCGAGTGGTTACACAGCCGTCGGTTAATAGCTGTTTTACTTGTGCTAAAAGTGCTGGCTTGTCGTGAACGCTGCCATCAAGGTGGCGAGATACTAAATGACCTTCGTCTGTATATTGCCTATCAGCAAAGGCTTCTAGAATAAGATCTACACCTAAACTATTGGCGGCAAAGGTGTGTTTTGCAGAGTCTTTTGTGGCTAATAGCATAAGCTTTAATGGTGCAGGGTAGTGCGCTATAGCAGTAATAACTGTTTGTAAAATATGATCGTTTTTCATCATGTCGTTATATAAAGCACCATGTGGCTTAACATAGCTAAGTGTTAAGCCCTGTACTTTAGCCATGCCATCAAGGGCGGCAATTTGGTAATGTAAGCAATTGGTCAGTTCTTGCGCGCTAAGCGCCATAGAGCGCCTGCCAAAGCCTTGTTGGTCGGGGTAACTTGGGTGCGCACCTATTTGTACATTGTGCTGCTTTGCTAAATACAACGTATCGGCTATTACATCTGGGTCTCCACCATGAAAACCACACGCAATATTTGCCATATCAATATGAGGCATTACCTCATCATCTAATCCCATTTTCCATGCGCCAAAGCTTTCGCCTAAATCGCAATTAAGTTTCATTTTTTATCCCTTGTTATTATTATTTTATGGTCACTGGCAGTACGCCATTAGCGTGTGCATTGCCTAACAATACCTTAGCAAGCGCTGTAAATGCAGGCCCCGCAACAGCATTGTTTTTATCTGTATCTATATTATACGCATAAGAAGCAAGAACTGCATTAGCTCTGCTGCCAAACTGAGCTATGTCGTAGGGGGCACGTAAACTTATAAATATTGTTTTTTTATTCACTGATGCAGCTATATCCAATAAAGATGACAGCGCTTTAGGTTGCTCAGCGGTGTTGAGTGCAAAGCGAGGGTCGTCTTTCAAATCATCCATTCCTCCAATCTCTACAGCGCTTTGATTAGGCGTAGCGTTGCCTGCAATAACAACATCTGCATTTTTAATTAAGCTACGCGCCTTTATAGGGTCAAACCCTTGTAAACTACTGCAACTATATTTAAGCGCCGCAGTACTTATAGCGCTAAGCGCTTGCTGCATGGCTATGCATTTTCGGGTATCGGGCATAATAATATGGATGTGTTGCCCTTTGCTTAAATTAAGAGGCAATGCATTATTGTTATTTTTAACCTCAGTAATAGCATTTACGGCAAGCTCAGCTTCTATTTTGCGATGTGCTTGAGAGCCAATAATATCTTTTGCTTTAGCCAAAGTGCTTAATGGGTCTAGCTGTGTGGTTAATTTAAATTTATTTTTTAAAGCGGTTATACGTGCAGCCGATTGAGCCACTTCGTCTTTACTGAGTTGTTTATTATTAACAGATGCGACTAATTCATCCATTAGTTTGTCGAGTGCGTTTAAATCAGTCGGTGTTCTGATCTCTATTGGCATAAGCGCTAGGTCAACGCCTGCTGCAAAGGTATTGATTACCGCTTGGGTTGGGGTGAAAAAATGACTAATGCCGGCCATATCTAAAGCGTCGGTTACCACCACACCTTGATAATTTAACTCCCCTCTTAAAATGTCAGTAATTATAGTACGCGACATAGTGGCGGGTTTTATCATGCTTTTGCCATCAACACTTACAAACGTACTGTTATCGAGTTGTGGGTATTGAATATGCGCCGTCATAATCATACCTGGGTTTTGCGTGGCAATTATGTGTTTAAAGGGAGCTAAGTCTTGTTGGTATATGTCTTCTTTGGAGTGATTTACTTGTGGTAACCCTGTGTGGCTGTCTACGTTGGTATCGCCGTGCCCTGGGAAGTGCTTTAACGATGTAATAACGCCGTTGCTCTCAAATCCTGCCACTTGTGCTGCGCCTAGCTTACTGACAAGCGCTGGGTTTTCACCAAACGAGCGCACATTAATTACCGGATTGTCGGGGTTCATGTTTACATCTACCGTAGGGGCATAGTTAACATTAATACCTAACGAATTTAGCTCTTTAGCTATAACAGTGGCAGTTTGGGTTGCGTATTGAGTGCCATACTTTTTATAGGTTGCACCAATAGACATATTACCAGTAAATGAAGTGGCAACATCGCGTGGTAAACGCGCCACTCGGCCGCCTTCTTGGTCTATCGAAATAAATAACGGCAGCTTTGAACTTGATTTACTCGCCGCAGCTTGTAATTGGCTATTAAGGGTAATGGTTTGCTCAATAGATTGGGTGTTTTCAGAAAATAAAATTACACCACCAATATTATGCTTAGCAATGGCCGCTGCTAGTTCATTAGGTAGGGTAGTAACCGGTGTTCTGCATTGTTTGCTTGACCCTTGCTGACAAAAATAGCGTAAATCGAGTATTAGTTTTTGCCCCAATTGTTGTTCAAGAGACAGTGTAGGCTTAGCAAAAGAAGATTGTAATGGCATTAAACACCCAGATAAAAAAACAACAGACGAAATAAAGCATTTATTTAGCAAAACACACTCCAACGCTAAATAGATAAGTGGCAGTAGCTTATCTATTTTTGTGTACAACTGCAAAGTGCAGCTGTTTGTATACACAGGGTAAATTGTAAGGCGTGTATCATGGCTGAATACGTTTTATCTAAATGGTGAGTAGGTGTTAAATTAGCTGTACTCACTGCCGCCGTTTTAAAAACTAAAGATTAAATAGTTCATTGTTTTAATTGGCCAGTTAACTATTAAAGCCGCGCAGGGGTTAAGCTATAGGCTAGCCACGGGAGTTATTCAAGGCGAAGCACAAACACTATTTATTGCCAGCATTACTATAAAGGCTTGACATAAATAGTTAACTCTATATAGTAGGCCGCAGCTAGAAAGAAAGCATGTAATTTATAAATCTCCATTTCGTTGTTGTATAAGTAATACTTGTAGTACCGTCCTGAAGTTTTTAAGTACCATCTCATTTTTTGCTACACCCGCTCTTATGAGCATATTTTTTATTTTTATATCAGGATATTACAATGTCTAACATCGTATCAGGTACAGTTAAGTGGTTCAACGAGTCTAAAGGTTTTGGTTTCATCGAGCAAGAAAACGGCCCAGACGTTTTCGCACATTTCTCAGCAATCAAAAGCGAAGGTTTCAAAACTTTAGCTGAAGGCCAACGTGTAGAGTTCACTCTTTCACAAGGTCAAAAAGGTCCTCAAGCGGATAACATCACTCCGTTATAATTTTTACTTTTAAAGTAAAAATAAAAAAAAGCGCTTAAGGCGCTTTTTTTGTGTCTAAAATTTGACTGTAAAATAGCGCCATCTATCATTTAATAATATAAATTAATGTAGTGGTGCGGTTATTCTAAAACTCTTTCCTTTTATTGCTTGTTTCTTCTTTAGCACATTTACTTATGCAAACCATTTTAAGTTAGTTATTTATACAGATCAGTTTGCACCTTATAATTTTATAAACGAGCACGGCCAACTTGTTGGCGCTAACTACGATATAGTCAACGCACTGTGTATTAAAGCAGAAGTAGAGTGCGACTTTAAAGTCATGCCTTGGAAGCGTGCCGCAATGCTTGTGCATAAAAAGCCTTATTCAGCCATTTTTTCAATGGCGCAACATACTAACCGAATTCCTTTATTTAATTGGCTTGGCCCGTTAACTACTGCACGAACTTATTTTTATAAGTTAAAAAGCCGTCCTGATGTCACTGTAAATACCCTTAACGACACCACTCTTTATTCGTTAGGCATGGTAAGGGGAGATATATATCAATCATTGGTCAAAAAAATAGGGTTTGTAAATGGGCAAAACTTAATGACGTTTGGTGAAGAGCAACAATATATTCAGCTTTTTATAAACAATAAAATAGATCTTATTTTAGGCTCGGAGCACGTTATTTATAACCAATTAAAGCCTTATAACGTGAGCTTACTTGATGTAGAGCAACTTACTGAACTACCTGTAAGTAACGATCTTAAAGATAATTATTTAGCGTTTAATAAAGCGGTGCCGCAGCACATAGTAGAGCGCTTTCAACGCGCCTTTAAAGTGCTAAAACAAGAGCGCAGTCTCGATTCGTTCATAGCGCCATATAGCAATAATTAATCACTAAGCCCCTATTTTAAATTTCATTACTTAGCCACTAATTAACGTAACTAAGCGTTAAAACTGCGCTTAAATAAGTAAGGTTTAGCTTAGGGGCTAGGGTAGCCCTTGGGTATTTTTAAGTGTGTAAAAGGCTTTTTGTAGCGCGTTTATATAGCGCATATCGGTGTTTTTATTTGCTGCCAAATAGGCATCTACCTTGAGTTCTTCTACATTATATATGGCTTTAAATTCAGCGTCAGGGGTGGGCAAATACTGACTTATTTGATGTATTAGTTCGGGGTCATCAACAATTAAGTCTACTTTTTTAGCAACCAGTAACGCATACGATTTTTGTATATCGGTGGTTAGTACAACCTCAAACCCCAAGTTGGTTAATATATCAGTAGAAAAGTCGTTACGTTGCATCGCTATTTTGTATTTATTTGCTTCCTCAGTATTGTTAATAATTATGTCGTCACGCTCTTTAAGCGCAACAAAAGCAAGCTCAAAATGTGAAACTGGGCCTATCCAATGAAAGTTATTTTCTCGCCCTTTTGTGCGCGCTATGGTGTAAATAAAGGTGTTATGGATAGTGCTGGCAAGTCTAAATGCTCGCGCCCATGGGTACATTTGTATATCGGGCGTTAGGTTCGCCTTTGCAAAAATAGCCCTTATAAACTCAGTGCCTTTGCCTGTCACTTTTCCATCAACGAGTATTTGATCGGGCGGCGAGAGTTCCGTGACAACTAAAAGAGGGTCAGAGCTTGCGTAGCTATTAAAAAAAACAAACAACGATACTAATAAAAGTTTACGCATTTATATAAATCGACTTATCAATAGCGGCTATTTTATGAGTGTGCTTAAAGGTAGAACATCAATAAAACAGTAGGTTACATTAGGATAAACCTAAGTGTGGCCTAAAATTTATAATTTACCACTTTTCAATAATACAAATTTATCGCAAAAATATAAAAAGCCATGCGCGTATATGTACTTAAAGGTAAGAAAGAGAAAGTTGTTTTTAACAGGAAGAATATATTTATAAGGGCCCTAAAACGATAAAAGGGCCTTGCGGCCCTTGGTGAAGTATCGTTCAAGTCAGATAGTGCTTTAACCCCTTAAAGTACTATCTTCTTGTTTTGCAACACCGGTGTTCATCTCATTAAGTTTCTAAGCTAGCGAGAGGAAAAACCCAGCAATTGCTGCGCTCATAAGGTTAGCCATAGATCCTGCTAACACTGCTCTGAGCCCTAAGCGTGCGATATCCTTTCGCCGACTAGGCGCCATACCGCCTAATCCACCTAGTAAAAT
>NZ_DJHW01000105.1:0-7096 GCF_002433295.1 Pseudoalteromonas sp. UBA6610
TGACCAATTACACCTTGAATTTGTCGATTCTGATCAAGAAATCGAACGCCGTACCGGTGCAGATATTGCCTGGGTGTTTGATCTTGAGGGTGAAGAAGGCTTTAGACTTCGTGAAGAATCTGTTATTGGCGACTTAACCGAAATGCAAGGTATTGTACTTGCAACCGGTGGTGGTTCAGTAATGAGTAAAGAAGTTCGAAACAAGCTTTCGGCTCGTGGTATCGTTGTATACCTAGAGACACCTATAGAAAAGCAAGTTGCACGCACGCAACGCGACAAGCGTCGCCCATTACTGCAAACTGAAGAAGCACCTCGTAATGTACTAGAGCGCTTAGCAGAAGAACGCGAGCCACTATACAAAGAAGTTGCCGATTTTGTTGTACGCACCGATGAGCAAAGCGCTAAAGTTGTTGCTAACCAAATCATCGAGAAATTAGATTTTTAAAAACCAATAATAAAGGAAATAACAAAGCATGCTTGAATTAACTGTTAATTTGGACGAGCGAAGTTATCCTATTTTTATTGGTCAATCTGCACTTCAAGATAATGGCCGCCTTGTTCACCACATTGGTGATTGTCGGCCTATCATTATCACTAACGACACAGTTGCGCCTTTATATTTACAAGGACTGCTTGATTCGTTAGCTGATCTAGACCCTCTTTCTTTTGTCATTCCCGATGGTGAGCAATACAAGTCACTTGAATGGTTTGAGAAAATATCTGCTTTTTTATTGCAAAATAATTGCGGCCGAGACACATGCTTAATTGCACTAGGTGGCGGCGTTATTGGCGATTTAACAGGTTTTGTTGCTGCATGTTATCAGCGCGGTGTACCGTTTATTCAAATTCCGACCACGGTGCTATCACAAGTTGACTCCTCTGTAGGGGGTAAAACAGCGGTAAATCACCCATTGGGTAAAAACATGATTGGGGCGTTTTATCAGCCGCAAGCTGTTTTTATTGATACTAATTCACTTCATACTTTACCAGAGCGCGAATTTGCAGCGGGTATGGCCGAAGTTATTAAGTATGGTTTAATTTACGATACCGAGCTATTTGCTTTTATTGAGCAAAATGTAGAAAAGCTACAGCAACTAGATGAAGCAAGTTTGCAGCATATTATTTATAGATGTTGTGAAATTAAAGCGCTTATCGTGGCGCAAGATGAAAAAGAAAATGGCCTTCGTGCATTACTCAACTTAGGGCATACCTTTGCGCATGCAATTGAAGCGCAAATGGGATACGGTGTATGGCTACATGGCGAGGCTGTTGCTACCGGAATGGTACTTGCTGCTAAATTAGCGCATACACGCGGTGATTTATCGCAAACTGAGGTAGATAGAATTGTAACGCTACTCAAGCTTTATAATTTACCGACTGAGATCCCAAGTGAAATGACTGCTGAGCAGTTTTTAATGCATATGCGCAAAGACAAAAAAAATAAAAAAGGCACTATCCGCTTTATTTTACCTACTCAATTTGGTCAATGCGCATTGGTAGATGACGTATCAGACGACCAAGTTAGAGCGTTAATCGAGCAATAATGCAGGCGCAAATTTTACCAAGCCGTGCGGCGTTGGTGGATAGAATCGCTCTGCAATTTGAATACGGGCAAAACTTAATTGTATTACTAGGCACCTCTGGCCTAGGCAAAAGTTATATGCTCGAAACCTTCATCACCGACAAATACAACAGTTTTAATAAAGCATTTGTACAAGTAAGTGCCAGTGTAAATGATGTATCACTGATGAGTGATATATTAGAGCAAAGCTTTAACTCTCCGCTGATTGACCACGATTTATCGTTAAGTGAAAACTTTTACCAATTGTTGCAGCAGCAGCCGTGTGAGGCTTGTTTGTGGGTGCTCGATAATGCAAGGCACTTATCTGAAGAGCTATTACAGGAATTAGAGTTACTTGCCAAAAACAGCCCTGTAACGCTTTATATCATGCTAGCTTCGCAATCAAAGCTAGCTATTAATAATGCCGTTGAAATTTACTTAGAGCCTTTATCTGCACATGAATCTAAACAGCTAATGAGCTGGTATTTTCCTAATTTACCGTACGATGAAGACCCCGTATTTAGCGCATTTTTAAATGAAGCGAAAGGCAACCCCAGCTTATTATTAGCATGGCAACCAACCGAGCATGTGGCTGATATTGTAAAAAAAGATAAAGTGTCGTGGCGAGTACACTTAATCTCGTTGTTAATTATAATTATGCTACTTATCATTGGTTTGTTGTATAAAAATGACATGACCCAGTGGTGGCAAACGTACTATCAAAATCAACAAAGCCAAGGCATAGATACCGCTATTCCTGCTTCTAAAATTACCGCTATCCCAAGCGCGAATAAAGAAGTCAGTAATGACAATTCTGATATTTCAAAAGCGGATTTGCCTTTAGAGGCGGTTAGCGATAAATCACAAGAGAATGTAGCGCCCCATAAAAACGATGTGCCGGCGATAATGCAAAGCCTAACGCGTGAGGCTCAACAAAGCGCTCAGAGTGAGCAAAGCGAAGCGTTACCACAAAGCTTAAACACTCCTGAGACTATTGAGCCAATTGAAAGTGACGATAAAGAAAGCCCGCAGCCTAAAACCTCAAATAACGTATCAGATAACGCTTGGTATTTAGCTCAGCCAGATAATAATACAACTGTGCAGCTGCTAGCCGTTACACAGGAAAAAATCACCCGTGAGTTTATTATTCAACATAATTTAAGCCAGCGCGCTAAGGTTTACCAAACTAAGCGAAATAATAAAGTGTGGTGGGTGGTTACTATTGGCAGTTATGCATCACTCGCTGATGCTAAAAGTGCGTTGTCTGCCTTGTCGAGTGCGCTTAGAAAGAACAAGCCTTTTTATAAAAAAATCAGCAAAATAAAACAAGAAATTACACGACTTGATCAGTAAACTGACTCACTTTAGTGTAAAATCGCGCTACAGCAGATTGAAGTTAAGAACCAATGCAACAAAAGAGTAGAGCCTTCCTTAAATGGGCTGGCGGTAAATACAGCCTAGTTGAAGATATTAATGCACGTTTATCTCAAGCCAGCAAACACGCTGAAACCTTGGTAGAACCTTTTGTAGGTGCAGGCTCGGTATTTTTAAATAGTAATTTTAAACACTATTTACTCAACGACATCAATGCTGATTTAATTAACTTATACAAAGAGCTCAAGCGCTCGCCGGATGAGTTTATAAGTGACTCTAAAAAACTATTTGTTGATTTAAATAACCACCCAGACGCTTACTACGAATACCGTGTACAGTTTAATAAAAGCAATGATGTATATGAGCGCGCAATGCTCTTTTTATACATGAATCGCCATGGTTACAATGGGCTGTGTAGGTATAACCTAAAAGGCATTTTTAACGTGCCATTTGGTAAATATAAAAAGCCTTATTTTCCAGAAAAAGAAATGTACTTTTTTGCCGAAAAAGCACAAAAAGCCACATTTACCTGCCTAAGCTACGATGATGTGTTTAAGCTTGTGCCAAACAATGCGGTTATTTATTGCGATCCGCCTTATGTGCCGCTAAGTAAAACAGCGTCGTTTACCTCTTATGCTAAAGGCGGGTTTAATTTAGACGATCAAGCAAACTTGGCAAACTTAGCCGAGCAAGCCGCGTTTGAAAACAATACGCCAGTGCTTATATCTAACCACGATACCGTGTGGACGCGAAAAATTTATAGCCAAGCTACACTTGGTAAAATTCAGGTAAAACGTACTATCAGCCCTAAAGGTGGATCACGCAACAAGGTCGACGAACTAATGGCTATGTATTTAGCACCCAAGCAACCACTGCGTAAATTGTCACTACAAAAATAACAAAAAACAGCACAGCTAAAGCAATAATAAAAAGAGGGGAGTGTTGTTGGAAGTCGGCTTGGCGTTTGTGCTCTGATTGCACACCAAAAAATGCTGCTAGCACACTTTGCAACGCGCTAATAAAGTGCAGCATTATTTAAAATAGAGGTTTTATTGAAGGCGTATTCTTAGCGTCTTCTGAGCTAGTTAATAGCTCTAATAAATCTAAATAATGAAACTGCGCACTGCGGCTATCGCCTGTTAGCCACGAAAACCACGATGAGTCTTCTTCTACTTTCGCACACGTTAAGGTGTTTGAAGCGTTTTTACTACTTGCCTGATGCTGACAATTGCTAACTAAGCTTAAATCTTGCTCAGAACTTGGCGCAAAACTAAATGCCCCAATAAATAACAATGCCGACGCAATTAAGATCCCTGTTTTAAATGCACGCATAATATTAGCCTAAAATTAAGTTACTCCTTTAATAATAACAAAAGCTGTATAAATAACAAACTAATATTTATCTGTAATAGCTAAGGCCTGTTGAAACTTGCGAGTTAAAGTGTGTTCTCAAGCTAAGAGTTTTTAAATCGCGCCCCGAAGTTTGTAATCGAGTGGGCACAATAACTGCTCTTACGTTAATCTAATAGCTTACATCATTTAAGCAAAGCTTGTGCGTCTACTCACGGCCTTACCAAAAATTAAACATGCTGCCCAAAACTCAACCACTAAAGCTTTTCATAAATAAATACTTATATATTTAAATCGATATTTTTAGTTATGCCTAATTTACAGTGTATTACTTGGGAAACCTCAGCATTTACGGTACATTAAGGCATATTTTACTGATTGACGGATTACTATGTTAAACCCTGAACAAAAATACTTAATTGCGCCTTCTATTTTGTCAGCCGATTTTGCAAAATTAGGCGAAGATGTGGATAAAGTACTCGCTGCAGGCGCTGATGTAGTACATTTTGATGTCATGGATAATCACTACGTGCCTAATCTCACTATTGGGCCTATGGTGTGTAAAGCGCTTAGAGATTACGGTGTAACAGCGCCTATAGATGTGCACCTAATGGTAAAACCAGTCGATAGTATAATTCCTTTGTTTGCAGAGGCCGGCGCATCAATAATTACTTTTCACCCTGAGGCCAGCGAGCATATAGACCGCACCATACAGCTCATTAAAGACCATGGTTGTAAAGCAGGCTTAGTATTTAACCCTGCCACTAGCCTTAGCTACCTCGATCACGTTATTGATAAGCTAGATACTATTTTATTAATGTCGGTAAACCCAGGCTTTGGCGGCCAAAGCTTTATTCCCCACACCCTTGAAAAACTAGCTCAAGCTAAGCAGCGTATAGTTGCGTCGGGTCGTGATATTCGCCTAGAAGTAGATGGTGGTATTAAGGTTGATAACATAGCGGCAGCAGCGCAAGCAGGTGCCGATATGTTTGTAGCAGGGTCTGCTATTTTTAATGAGCCTGATTACAAGGTTGTTATTGATCAAATGCGTGAGCAGTTAGGAAACGTAAAGTAATGAAATATGATGTAGCTTTGTTCGACCTTGACGGCACACTTGTTGATAGCGTTTACGATTTATACCTAGCAGTAAACTTAACACTGAGTGATTTAGCGTTTCCTATTGTTAGCCAAAGCTTGGTTGAAAGCTGGATAGGCAACGGCATCGAAACCTTAGTAAAGCGTGCACTCAGCGGCGATATGCAAATTAGCGAACATTTAGATGAAGCGCTTAGTGCAAAAGCCATTGCCTTATTTTACCAACATTATGAGCAGCTAGTGGGCAAGTATAGTGTGTTGTATCAGCATGTAGAAACAGGGCTCAGTGCTTTGCGGGGCATGCCAAAAGCACTTGTTACTAATAAGGCGCGTCTATTTACCGAGCTACTACTTGATAAGCTTTCCCTTACCAGTCACTTTGAAGTGATAGTGTGTGGAGACGATATGGCTAAAAAGCCTTCACCAGCGCCTTTACTGTATGCATGTAAAAAGCTGAATGTTGAGCCGAGTAAGGCTATTATGATTGGCGATTCAAAAAGCGATATATTGGCAGCACATGCCGCTAAAATTGATGTAATAGCGGTGGATTATGGTTATAACCAAGGCGAAAATCTTGAGGATTATAATCCACAGTACCTATGCGATAACTTCTTAGATATAATACCAACACTAACACAGCGTTAAAATTTTTAATTAACTAAACACTAAAGGAAAATCATGAGTAAACCAGTAGTTTTAAGTGGCATTCAGCCAACCGGTGGTATGACAATAGGCAACTATGTTGGCGCTATTAACCAGTGGCTAAAGCTACAGGAAGACCACGAAAGTTTCTTTATGCTAGTTGATTTACACGCGATTACTGTTCGCCAAGAGCCTGAACTTCTTCGCTCTCGTGTATTAGATGGTATAGCGTTATATGCGGCATGTGGCATAGACCCTGAAAAATCGGCCTTATTTGTACAGTCGCAAGTGCCAGAACATGCGCAGTTAGCATGGGTGCTAAATTGTTACGCACAAATGGGCGAGCTTAACCGCATGACCCAGTTTAAAGACAAGTCATCTAAACATGCTAACAATGTAAACGTCGGTTTATTTTCGTACCCAGTATTGCAAGCAGCGGATATTTTATTATACCAAGCTGACCAAGTACCGGTAGGGGATGACCAAAAGCAGCACTTAGAGCTAACGCGTGATATAGCTACACGCTTTAATAATTTATACGGTGACGTATTTAAGTTACCTGAGCCATATATTCCTGAATTTGGCGCACGCGTAATGAGCCTTCAAGATCCGCTCAAAAAAATGTCTAAGTCTGATGAAAACCCTAATGGCTACATCATGCTATTAGATGAGCCTAAAAAGATTGAGAAAAAGCTTAAAAAAGCAGTAACCGATTCAGACGAGCAAGCGCGTATTTACTTTGACCGTACTGAAAAGCCAGGCGTTTCTAATTTACTTACTTTATTAAGCGTAGCCACTAAGCGCTCAATTGAAGACTTAGTGCCAGAGTATGAAGATAAAATGTATGGCCACCTGAAAAAAGACACAGCCGATGCAGTTGTTAGCATGATTGAGCCAATCCAAGCACGTTTTAAAGAGATCAGAGAAGATCAAAACCTACTTGATAGCATCATGAAATCAGGCGCAGAAAAGGCCAGTGTACGTGCAGAAAAAACACTTAAATCGGTTTACGATGCACTAGGGTTTATTCCTCGTACATAAATTGCTTTCTTAGGGCGTGTTGATCTTTGCGGA
>NZ_DJHW01000129.1:0-19697 GCF_002433295.1 Pseudoalteromonas sp. UBA6610
AAATCTTGACTTCATACATCATAATTTATCACTGGCCGTTATTTGCTAAAGCCGCCCTTAAAAAACCAAAGATGCCAATAACTACTGAGTTGAAGTGTTAGTAAAACAGTAATTATTATAACTACGTATAAAAAAGCGAGTAAATATAAATCTACTCGCTTTAAAATTTTGACAGCTTACAGCTTACAGCTTACAGCTTACAGCTTACAGCTTACAGCTTACAGCTTACAGCTCAACCATCACTCGTAATCTTATCTATCAGCTCACTAAGTACTGCTTCGGCTTTGCTGGTTTCTACTTGGCAGGTACCGGCGTTTAAGTGGCCGCCACCGCCGTATTTAAGGCATAACTCGCCCACATTGGTGTTTGAGCTGCGGTTGGTGATTGATTTACCAATGGCAAATACTACGTTTTGTTTTTTAAGGCCCCACATTTTATGAATTGATATATTGCAGTCGGGGTACATGGCGTAAATAACAAAGCGGTTGGTGGCGTAAATAGTTTCTTCTTGAGTTAAATCTAGCACCACGAGATTTTTATGCACGGTTGCGCATTGTGCTATTTGCTCTTTGGCCTTTTCGTTATGCTCGTTATAAAGCGCAACACGTTCGGCTACGTCTTCCATTTTTAAAATGTCTTCAATGCTTTGATCTTTACAGGCATCGATTAGCTTCATCATTAATTGGTAGTTTGAAATTTTAAACTCGCGGAAGCGGCCAAGGCCTGTGCGTGCATCCATGATAAAGTTCATTAATACCCAGTCTGTAGGGTTGAGTATTTCGTCTTTTGAGAACTGCGCTGCATCGCCTTTATCTACCGCTTCCATCATGTCTGTGCTGATGTTTGGAAATTTTTCTGCGCCGCCATAATAATCATAAACAACGCGTGCAGCAGAAGGAGCTTTAGGGTCAATTACATGGTTTTTAATATCGCTTGCGTTACGTACGGTTTCGCTTAAGTGATGGTCAAATGCAATGTGACAGCCAGCAACGTAGGGTAGGTTAGTGGTAATGTCGTTTGCAGTTATGTCTATTTTGCCATCTTGCATGTCTTTTGGGTGTACAAATAAAATGTCATCAATTAGGTCTAAGTCTTTGAGCAGTACGGCACATACTAAGCCGTCGAAATCGCTGCGGGTGACTAGTCTAAATTTATTATTGGGCATAGCTTTTCCATCTTGTTGTGATTGAGTAATCAAATAAGTGTAACAGCTAAAATAATTTTTGAGAGGTTATAGCAATCGAATTAAAAATTTAGTCATTCAAACGTGCTAAATAAAGCGTAAACGGAGTTATAAATTTTTAAGTAGAACATATGCCTATCGAAAATTAGGCCTTTGTTATTACTCTGTTTATCTGTTGCTATCAATACCTCATAATTTAACACAATGGGTATTAGCGTTAAAAAAGCGCATAAAAAAGCCAAAACGACTGTTTTGGCTTTTTGTTAGCAAGTATGTATTTGTTTTATTACTGTATAAAAGTTAAGCGCCTGGTCCGCATTCCATACAGCTGTTAATAATATCTGGGCCAAATTTAAGTCTGGCATTTAAATCGCGTAGGGCAGTGCGTAAACCTTCTTCAATTACTGGGTGGTAAAATGGCATATCCAACATTTCTGGTACGGTCATTTTGTTTTGTACAGCCCATGCTAATAAATGAGCAAGGTGTTCGGCTTGTGGGCCAATAAATTCTGCACCTAAAAATAAGCCTGTGCCTTGCTCTGCGTAAACGCGCATGTGGCCTTTATTTTTAAGCATTACTCGGCTGCGGCCTTGGTTTTCAAAGCTCACTTCGCCTACTTCAAAGCAACCACATTCACCTAGGCGGTCTGTAATTTGTTTGTAGCTGTCGCCTACCATTGCTATTTGTGGGTCACTAAACACTGCGGCAATTTTTGCGCGGCGAAGGCCAATGCGTACATCGGGGAAGCGCCCAGCATTTTGACCGGCAATGGTGCCTTGATCAGATGCTTCGTGTAGCAGGGGGATCATATTGCTAGCATCGCCCGCTATAAATATATTTGAGTTACCACATTGCATTGTGTGCGGGTCGGCGTGTGGCACACCGCGCTCATCAAGCTCTATGCCGGTATTCTCTAAACCTAGCTTGTCTACGTTGGGTACTCGGCCTGTGGCTGCAAGTACGTAGTCAAATTGCTCGGTGTGTTTAGCACCGTCTTTATCGGTGTAAGTAAGCTGGGCTTTATCGCCAACTTGCATCATGTCAGATACGTTTGAGTCGGTATCTACAAAAAATTCTTCAGCAAAAACAGTGTTTGCATAGTCTTTAATTACTGGGTCGGTAAGTGGGCCAATTGCGCCGTCAACACCAAATAATTTTACGTTTACGCCTAAGCGACTAAGTGCTTGGCCAATTTCTAGGCCTATTACGCCTGGGCCAAATACAGCCACTGACTCTGGTAGGTCGTCCCAGTCAAATACATCATCGTTTATAATAAGCTTGTCGCCAAAGTTATTAAATACACCTGGGTATGAAGGGCGTGAACCGGTGGCAATAACAAAACGTTTAGCAGTTATAATGGTGTCATCGTCAATTTGTACGCGGTTGGCGTCTAAAAACTTGGCGTAGCCACGAATTTTATCTTCATCAGGAATGCCGTCTACGGCTTCTACTACGAATCCTGCAAAGCGGTCTCGTTCGCTTTTAACACGTGCCATAACTGCTTTGCCGTCTATTCGTGGCTTTGAGCTATGTACACCAAATGCAGGTGCCATTTCAATTGAATGCGCGGCTTCGGCTGCGGCAATAAGTAATTTACTTGGCATACAACCAACGCGTGCACAGGTAGTACCGTACGGGCCTGATTCAATCATTAAAACGTTAGGGGTGAATTGTTTTGCGTTACGGTATGCGCTTAAGCCTGCAGTACCTGAACCTATAACAACAACATCGGTTTGTAATTCTTTCATAGTGGTATCCTTTATTATTTTCAATCTGAGCGATGAGATTGATATAGAGGGGCGCGTACGCCCCTGCTATTTTTTACTTAATTAAGCAAAGTATTTTTCTAAATCGTCTGAGCCGCCAATGTGTTGTCCACCAATAAATATTTGTGGAACAGTGTCACGGCCAGTGATTGCTTTAAGGCTTGTTAATGTAGCGCCTGCACCCATAACAACTTCTTCAAATGCGTAGCCTTTTTCTGTTAGTAGCTCTTTTGCTTTTTTACAGAAAGGGCAACCAGGCTTAGTAAATACGGTTACTGGCTCTGGCTTAGTTTGTTTTGGGTTGATGTAGTCAAGCATTGTGTCTGCATCAGAAACTTCAAACGGGTCGCCTGGTAAATCTGGTTCGATGAACATTTTGTCGATAACGCCATCTTTAACTAGCATAGAGTATCTCCAGCTGCGCTTACCAAAGCCTAAATCGTTTTTATCTACTAACATGCCCATGCCGTCAGTAAATTCGCCGTTGCCATCAGGTAATAATGTGATGTTTTGCGCTTCTTGATGCTCTGCCCATGCGTTCATTACAAATGTATCGTTTACTGATACACATACAATTTCATCAACGCCATTTTGCTTAAGTACACCGGCTAACTCGTTGTAGCGTGGTAAGTGAGTTGATGAACAGGTTGGTGTAAATGCGCCCGGTAGTGAAAACACAACAACGGTTCTGCCTGTAAAAATTTCGTCTGTGGTTACTGATTTCCATTCGTCGTTTTGACGTGTTGCAAATGTAACGCTTGGGATTGTTTGACCTTCAATATTCTTTAACATAGTTTGTTCCTCTTGATTTGTTGGAGCCATTATGGCGAGAATTTAGATATAGTTCCAATCGTTTGTTTGTATTAAACTAATAGGTATAGCCTATCAGGTGGAGATGAATTTGAACTTAAAAGATTTAGAGTATGTAAAAGCAATAGCGCACCACAAGCATTTTCGCAAAGCGGCCGATGCCTGTTTTGTTAGCCAGCCTACACTAAGTGGGCAAGTAAAAAAGCTTGAGCAAGAGCTTAATGTTGTTTTATTTGACCGCTCAACTAAGCAAGTTACATTAACAGCGCAAGGTGAACGTTTGTTGACACAAATAAACGTTATTTTAGAGCAAACAGAAATCTTAAAAGAGCTGGCGGCTACTTCAAACGGGCCGCTACAAGGTAAGCTAAGAATTGGTATTATTCCTACTATTGCGCCGTACTTACTCAGCGCTTTACTGACCTCTATGAAAGCGGCATTTAGCGAGAGCCATTTTTCGTTTATAGAAATGCAAACAGCGACTATGCTAGAGGCGCTTGATAACGGCGAGCTCGACTTTGCAATTTTGGCCGATGTTCCCGAGCTTAAAAACTACCATACGGTTAACGTGTACAAAGAAGACTTTATGGTTGCTGTTTCAACCGATAACCCGTTATCTAAGCGTAAAAAAGTAGCGCTAAGCGATTTACAAAGTTGTAGCCTATTAATGTTAAGTGATGGCCATTGCTTTAAAGATCAAGCCCAAAAGTTTTGTTTTGCTGCGGGAGTGGATGTGTCGAACCAATATCAGGGCAATAGTTTAGAAACTTTATTGGCGCTGGTGGCGATAGATGACGGGGTGACATTTGTGCCCAAGCTTGCGTGTACACAGCGTGTAGGGATTGATTATTTAGCTATTTTTCCTAATCAGCAACGTAATGTGGTATTTGCTTGCAGAAAACACTACCCGCGTTTGGCGGGCGTTGAGCAATTAGCCCAGTGGTTGGTAGAGCACCCAAATTTAAAACGGGCGCTTATTTAGCGTTCTTGGCTTGCAACCTCTACCACATCGTTTATTTGTACCCCAGGCAAAGGCTTATCGTTAAGGCTGACAGCAATTGCGCTTTGTTTATAAAGTTGCTCAACCACAATGGTGTTAAGCGTGGTAATGGTATGCGGCATAGTATTGCCTTGTGCATCGGTTAAGTAGTTATGGTGCGCAATGCTTAATAGCTGGCCTTTTTTAAGGCCATGATCTTTGCCTAGGTTTATCACCAATTTGTTGTTTTCCATGTGCATTATTTTTCCTTTAGTAGGAAAACACGCCATAGCCGCTTGTATATCGTAACTGACCGTTTGATTTATATCGCTAATGCTTTGCCCAAAAGGTGATTGCCAAAACCTATCACTATTTACATCAACTATGGCTGTTTTTTCAAATGGCCATACAGCTTGGGTATGATAGCTGTTTTGCCATAATTGTTCATACGTGGTGCCATCAAACAACATAAACTCAATAGCGTAGCTGCGCTGGTAGGTTTCGTCTTGCCAAAAGGCGTAGTCGTTGTTGAGTTTATCGCTTGGCGCTAAATTGGTTATTTGGCTTAATAAAACATATTGCGCGTTGCTTCTGGCTGAAAGCTCTTCTAGTTGTGCATTTGAGTAGTCGTGCTGCTGATTAAAGTAATTGTCTACATTAATTGCTTTATTGTAGTAAGCAACGGGCAGGGCGCTCATTTTTGTGCTTTGCAAAGCGCTAAATAACTTTTTACTAATGGCTTTATTTACGTCAAATATTTGACCCATTAAGGCATGCTCACGATGAACAAGCTGGCTTTGGGTTACAGCAACAAATTTATTAAAGCTACTTTGTGGGCATTGCTCTGTTTGGGCAAATACATCAAGCCTAAGCGTAATGGCAAATTGTTGATTTTGGCGTTGCTCGCTCACCAGCTCTATTTTTTGTATTTCGCCGTGGCTACTAATTTTTAGCTGATCTTGCGTTAGCACGCCATCTACCAAGGTTTGTACCGAGCTAACCCGGGCGCCAGAAAACACTAATGCTTGTGTAATTGCATCTTTAATCGCGGCCGATTTAGCACTGCTTATGTCGCCATTTTGTATTTGTGCATGGCCGGTAGATTCAAACCATTGTGCGTAAGTACTGGCAGAAAACGTTAATAATGCAGCGCTAGTAACACCTGCAAATAGTGATGATAAAAACGTGTTCATACTGGTACTCCACATAAAATTAGTTAATTACGCTTTAGCTAAGCAAGGACTGCACCAATATGAGGACTTTATAACAAATGGCATTAAACCTGCATTTATTTGCGCAATTAGTTTAAAGGGTGCAAATAAATGCGTGCAATTATATTACTTACTTTAACAGGCCTTGGCCTTGCCGGTTGCAGCAACGTGTTTGATAAACATGTTGAGTACAAATATGTAGAGCCAAATAATTATCCCATACTTAAAGCGGTTGGTTATGCACCTATTAGCTTGCAGCAAGGGGCTAATAAATCACAAAAGCAATTAATGGCAATTAAGGCCTCTAAGCTTGAGGCGTACCGTGAACTGACTGAGCAAGTTTATGGGCAAAAAATTACAGCGGGCACGTCTGTAGCAGGTGCTATTGCTCAAAACGATTACATGGAAAGTAAAGTGCAGGGCATAATTAAAGGTGCGCAAATTATTAAAACTTACTCAGTTGACGATGTATACGTTACTGAGCTTGAGCTAAACATGAAGCGCGTGCACGACTTATACATAGGTGAAATTAAGCCGCGTGAAGTTAAAAAAGTGACCTACTACTAAGTAACTGGCCAGTACTTTAAATAGTAAAGCTATATTAAGCTGCTATTTTAGCGGTTGGTTTTAACGTTAAGCGCGTCGAATATACTCGTACAGCAATACATAACTTTGCTATTTACGGGAGCGTTTTTCTGTAAATCTAGGGTTTGATAAATCAGCTTTAAATACAACGATGGTTCAATACGTTAGTTAATGTATTAAGCAAAGTTGAAATGACCGAGTTAAAATTTAAATCTAGTAAAAAAACACATACAAAATATCTCATCCTTTTATATTGAGTGCTATGCTGTTGTTACGAATAATATTTGAACAAGTAGTGTAGCGTTTGGTGTATGTTTTTAATTTTTCTTTTTTTGGGCTGTGAATGACACTTAGGCCCACTCTTTCCTCAAATAAGCTATTTTTTTGGTGCAAAAGCAATTTGCGCTATTTACTGCTATTTTTTTTACTTTCAAGCGGCGTGTTTGCGAGCCGTTTAACTATTCAATTTAATACCTTTATAGAATTAATGGGGCAAAAATATGGCCCTGCGCGAGTCACTGTAGCGCGTAATTGGCAAACTATGCTGGTGCGCACCCAAAATAAACCAGAACAACAACAAATTTTAATTGTTAACGACTTTTTTGCACGCAATCTTCGATATCAAACCGATATACAGCTTTGGAAGCAAAACGACTATTGGGCTACACCATTAGAAACCCTTGGCCGTGGTTTAGGTGATTGTGAAGATTATGCCATTGCTAAATATATTAGCTTACGCGCCTTAGGCGTAAGCGACGACAAGCTTAGGCTTATATATGTAAAAGCTAAGCTTGCTGGTACAAACAAAACACAAGCACACATGGTATTAGGCTACTTTGCTACGCCTAATGCTCAGCCGCTTATTTTAGATAGTTTAATAACAAAAGTGTTACCTGCAGCAAAACGCGTTGATTTAAGCCCGGTATTTAGTTTTAACAGCCAAGGTTTATGGGCAAATAACTCGACCAAAAGTGTAGCCAGCCCGACAGCAAGGCTATCGCGTTGGCGTAAAATTTTGGAGCAGACATCACAAGAAGGGGTTATGTGGTAATGGCGTCATTTTCCTTATTTAAGTTTTTCAAAAAAAGAAAAATCACTCTTAGGCAAGAGCTGTGGATCACCTTGCTGGTGGTGATTTTTGTTGGCTTTATAAGTAGCGTGTTAATAAGTACTAACTCTGCTAGAGTCTATTTTTCTACGCAGCTGTATTTAAAAAATGTTGATAATGCTAGCTCTTTGGCGCTGATGATTAGTCAGCTTGAAAAAGACCCTGTAGAGCTTGAGCTGTTAGTGTCGGCCACTTTTGATACCGGCCACTACAAACGCATAGAACTGCAAGACCCAAATGGTGAGGTTATTGTAAAGCGCGTATTTACCGACACGTTAGAAAATACCGCACCAGCTTGGTTTAGAGCGGTATATGGGCTAAATGTTCAGGCAGGTGTAGGGCAGGTTAACAACGGTTGGCAGCAATTTGGCACCTTATTTGTTGAAAGCCACAGCCAATATGCTGAGCAAGCGTTGTGGGAAAGCGCCCTTAAACTGTTTTTTAGCTTTTTAGTGGTGGCCTTTTTTGCCTGTGCCATAAGTGCGTATTTATTACGTAGAATTTTAACGCCACTTGATGATGTGGTGTACCAAGCTAACGCCTTTGGCGATAAGCGCTTTATTAAATCAAAAGTGCCAAAAACCTTTGAGTTTGCACGCCTTGTGCAGTCGATGAATTTATTATCGACACGGTTCAGTCGCATTATAAAAGAAGATAATAAACGCTTAGAGGAGTTGCGTTTTAAAGCCCAGCACGATGAGCTAACAGGGCTTGCCAATCGAGAGTATTTTAGTGCCACATTAGAGGCTCATTTACAAAAAGTGAAAGATCATGCCCATGGTGCTTTGTTTTTATTTAGGGTGGTTAATTTAGATAAAATAAGTGAATCGATTAGCCGTGTAGAAATGGTTAACTTTTTACGCCGTTTTTCTCAGGTGTTAACACAGTTTTTAGAGTCGAATCAGGCGCACTTTTCAGAAAACTATATTGCGCGGATATCACATACCGACTTTACCGTTTTGTTTAGCGATACTGATGATATTCAGGCGCTTAGCGAGCAAATAACCGCACTGCATAAATCGATTGTTGATGAATACAAAAATATTGATTTGGCCATTGTACACAGTTGTACCTACATAGAGAAAAACGACACCCGCTTTGATTTATTACGCCGTGTAGATGGTTTATTAAAAACAGCAGGTAACAAACCTGGGGTGCAAGCAAAAGTCATTGATAATAAACAAAAGAGTGAAATTTTTGATGACTCTACTGGCTGGCAAAAGGCTATTGAGGATGCGCTTGAGCAAAAAACTATACAGTTAAATTGTTTAGAGGTTATGGGTTTTAACGACACCTTGTTGCAGCATCAGCTTAGTTTAAGTTTAGAATTTGGCGGCCAACATTATAAATCCAGCTACTACTATCAATGGGCTAATCGCTTAAACCTATTAGCGCGTTTGGATTGGAGTTTAATCAAGCAAATTGTTAAACAGTACGGTGAAGCGCCGCCAAATGAATTGATTGCTGTGGAGCTTTCGGCGCAAACATTAATGGATGATACCGCGCTTGCCTCGGTATTAACCTATGTGTCTGCCTTTCCTGATTTAGCAAAAAATATATGTTTTGATATACGCGAAAACATTGTCGTAAACGAAAAAGATATATTTAAGGAATTTTGTGAGCAGGTGCGTTGTATGGGCGCTAAAGTGGCACTTAAACGTGTGGGGCCTGAATTTACTAAGATTAAGAACATTCAAGAATTTGGCTTAGAAATGCTTAAAATAGATAGCATTTACGCACATAACATTAGTTACAGCCAAGATAATCAAACCTTCTTACGCGGTGTTTGCACATTAGCACATTCTATTGGTATTAAAGTGGTCGCGCAGGGCGTAACAAGCCAAGACGATATAGATACACTGGTTAATCTTGGTTTTGATGGGGTAATTAAAGAGTCGTAAAGCGACTCTTTAATTAAAAGGGGAGCGGTTTAATAATGGCGGCGAATAGGTAAATGCAATTCAGTATTTAACCTATAAGCCGTTGTTTAGTAAGTTTAACTATAGCTGGCGAAGGTTTTATTATTCTAGCCTAGGTTAGTTACCTTTAACGGCTAACATAAGTTGTATACGGTCGCGCACTTTTAACTTAGTGAAAATTGAGCTCATGTGCTCTTTAATTGTCCGCTCTGTAATATTAAGTGACTCAGCGGCTTGTTTATTGGTTGCCCCTGTTATAACTATATCAACAACTTGGCGTTCGCGTTTAGTTAAGCTTTGAATATCGCAGGCTTGGGTGTAATTTATTTGCTGCTGACTTAGTGCCCCGACAATATTAGATAGTAGCTGCCCAGGTAACCACAGGCCGCCTGAGCAAATAGTCTCAAGTACTTGTTGTAATATTACTTTAGATGCAAGTGCTTCTACATAGCCTCTTGCGCCCGCTTGCAGGGCTGCTCTAAGTTCCTCTATTTCTAGATTTGTGGTCATTACAATAACTGGTAAGCGTTTTTGGGCATATTTTTTTACCAGTTCAAGCCATCCCGAAGTGCCCGCCAGAACCCATATAATACTTGATGCATTAATTTGTTTTGGTTCTTTGGTGCATATTACACAACCTGCAAACGCACTTCGCCAGTGGCTCGATTCAAGTTCGGGTTGTGTAATAAATATACTTTGACGCATTAATTTACTCCAATAAATTCAGTTTAGCGTTCTGTCATTGCTTGCGATGTAGCTCTGAGTACGGGTTTAAGTAAATATTCCAAGACGGTTTTTTTACCAGTAATAATATCCACTTGTGTGGTCATTCCTGGAATTATAGTCAACTCTTCTGAAAAGTTATTTTTAGTGGTTTTTAATTGCACTAAATAAAAAGTATTTTCTCTGTCGTCGGTAATTGTATCTGCACTTATGTGCAGTACTTCGGCTTCTAGTCCGCCGTATACCGCAAAATCATAGGCGCTAAATTTAATCATGGCGGGCTGCCCAGGGCGTAAAAAGGCAATATCTTTCGGCGGTATTTTTGCCTCAACAATAAGTTGATCGTCTAAAGGGACTATTTCTAAAACGTCACTGCCGGGTTGTAAAATGCCGCCTACGGTATTAACCAATAAACGTTGTACCGTGCCTTTAACCGGTGATTTGATCTCAGTTTGTGTTACTTTGTCGGCAAGCCCTGATTCGGTTTCTTTTATCGACTCTAAACGCAGCAATGCCTCCGAAAGCTCGTTGTTCCAGCGGTTGATCATCGCAAGTTCCACTTCTGTTACTTTGTTTTTAGCTTCGTTGATAGCCGATAAACTCCGGTTAATCACTGCTTTAGTGCGGTTTATTTCGCCGTTTAAATCAACTATTTCACGTTCTAACCTAATGATGTCTATATCAGATACAGCACCGGTTCTTAACAGTGGGCGTGTTACTTGCAGCTCACGATTACTTAGCCTTAGAGCGCTTGTGTGTTGTTGCAAAGCGGCTTTTGCTTCAATGTGATCTTGTCTGCGTTGTTCTAGCTGGCGTTTATGGATTGCCACTTGCTGCTCTAATTCTTGGCGATTACTTAAATATATTGAGCGCTCATGAGCGACCGCCTCGGGTACTTGCTTAACAAGCTCATCAGGAAAAACGAGATCTTCTTTTCTGGTAAGGGCTTGTAACCTGGCTACTTTTGCAGTGAGTGATTGCACTTTAGATTGGTTTTCTCTAAAGCTTGAAATAAACCGAGTAGGGTCGATTTTTATTAATACGTCACCTTCTTCAACAATTTGCCCTTCTCGAATGTTTATTTTTTCTACCATACCGCCATCATAAGATTGCACTAACTGTAATTTATTTGATGGGATAACGCGTCCTTCACCACGGGCTACCTCATCGAGTGGCGCAAAGCCTGCCCAAATTGTAAGTAAAATAAATGCAATACAAATGAGGTATAACAAAAAACGTGCGCTGGCAGGCTCTTGCTGCATTTTTTCCCATTGCGCATCGACCACCCAATCTTGTGATTCAGGAGGCGAAAGCCAGCCTTTAAATAAGCGATTAAAGATTGAAGGCTTACCTTTTTTACGTGCTTCTATTGCTTTACTTACCGATTCAAAAGAGCGCTGCTCTAGCGGCTTTTTATTGTCACTCATGATGCTTGCTCCACTGTTTGGTTACTCAGTGCGGCAATTACTTTTTGTTTAGGCCCATCGGCAACTATTTTTCCGTTATCGAGCACGATGATGCGATCAACCAACGAAAGTAAAGATGAGCGGTGAGTAACTACAATTAAAGTTTTGTCTTGGGTGGCGATTTTTAAATTTTGAATAATTTTATTTTCACTATTGTGATCAAGCGATGAGGTAGGCTCATCTAACAGCATAATAGGGGGGTCGTTTATTAATGCGCGCGCTATACCAACCGCTTGTTTTTGGCCGCCAGATAGCAGGCGACCTTGCTCACCAACTTGTAGGTCAAACCCATCGGGGTGAGAGTTGATTAACTCGAATAACTGGCTTTTTTCGCATGCGCTAATAATTTGCTCATCTTTAGCATGCCATGCGCTAATAGTGAGGTTGTCTTTTAAACTACCAAAAAACAACGCTATATTTTGTGGTACGTACCCTATGTTATGACGAAGTTCTGCGGGGTCTATTTGTTGTATATTGTTGTTATCGACCATTACGGAGCCTGCGGTTGGGTCGTAAAGGCCTAAAATAAGTTTTTCGAGGGTGCTTTTACCCGAACCATTGCGCCCCAAAATAGCCACTTTTTCGCCCGCTTTTATTTTAAAGCTAATATTACTAAGCGCATCGGCCGCGTCGTCTTCATACTTAAAGCATACGTCTTTAAATTCTATTTCGCCGTTTAATACGGGGTGGCTTAACCAATGTTTATTTGGCGGGCGCTCAACGTCTTTCTCCATTATTTCGTTAAGCGATTGCATAGCAATAGCGGCATGATGATATTGCGCAAGTACGGCGGCGCATTGCCCAAGCGGCCCCATCGCACGTGATGAAAGTAAGTAAGCGGCTATTAATCCCCCTTGCGTGAGCTCGCCTTCAATAACTAAATGAACACCGATGATCATAATGATCACGCCAACACATTGTTGTATCCACGCTGCACTATTAGAGATTGAACTTGAGATTAAGCGACTTTGCGCATTAACCTGAGCAATATAAATAGTTGATTTTTCCCATGTTGATTGGGTTTTGCATTCGCTGTGAAAACTTTTTACATCTTCAATGTTGGTTAAGCTTTCTACAAGTATGGAGTTGCGCATTGAGCTTGCTTTCATGGTTTGCTCTGACAGCGCTTCAAGTTTTCTGTGGGCTGCTATGCCATAACTTAAAAGTATTAGGGCACCTGCGATAATGGGTAGGCTAAGCGGTACACCTATTATTGCAATAACAATTAGGTATATAGCAACAAAGGGTAAATCAACCAGCGCGACCAAGGTTATTGAACTAAAAAAGTTACGTACGGCTTCAAACGATTGTATGTTACTCGCAAATGACCCCGCTGATGAGGGCCTATTTTTAAGCTTCATACCAAGTACGCGCTCCATAATAACCGCAGATACTTTTACATCTATACGACTTGCCGCAAGCTCTACAAAGTAGCTGCGTACTAAGCGCAGTACAAAGTCGGCGGTCAGCGCTATTAAAATACCGATGGCTAAAACCCAGAGGGTTTCTGTTGCATGATTAGGAACTACTCGGTCATATACATTCATTACAAATAAAGGCATGGCAACAGACAAAACGCCTAATGCAATGGCGGAGATTATGACGTCTTTGTACAGTGCGCGGCATTCTTTTATTACGCCCCAAAACCAGCCGTCTTTAGAGAGCTTTTCAAGCACCGGGGAGCGCTCATCAAACATAAACTCTGGATGAGCATAAATAATTAAACCTGTTGATTTTTCAATTAACTGTTCTAGGTCTTCTTCTACAACAGACTCGGTTAGCTCGGGGTAAGTAACTTGCGCTGTTTGTTTTTGGTTATCAATAGCGGTTACCACGCACGCTTGGTTATTATTTAAAATAATAATAGCGGGTAATAAAGCAGTATTAATTTGATTAAGAGGCTTATTTACAACTTTTGATTTAAAGCCCACACGTTTTGCAGCACGTGCAAACCCTGAAGGCGTTAAGTTTCCATCTGTTAGTGGGAGGCCATTTAATAAGGCCTCCCTTGAAAAATCTTTATCATGAAAGCGGCACAATACTGCAAGGCAATCTACCAGTGCGCCGCCATGATCAAGTACATCATTTAATTCCATATACCATCCAATGTTATGTAAAACATTTTAAATTTATTTGTTTTAAGCACCTCTTAACTATCGGTAATAACCGCCTCAATACGGCGGTTTGCCGCATTAGCACGTACCGAAATTTCATTAACTCGTGGCTGATCAATACCATAACCAAATGATTGAACACGATTAGGCGCTATACCAAATTGCTCAATAAGTAATTGTGCTACGGCAAAGGCGCGTTGCTCTGAAAGTTTGCGGTTGTATTTTCTATCGCCATCTAATGAGGCGTGGCCTTGGATCTCTACCTTTTTGTCAGGGTTATTTTTTAAAAACTCCGCGAGCTTTTCTACCTCTTGCAAGTACTCTGGGCGCACTTGGCTTGAGTCGGCTGAAAAGGGAATGCCTATTTCAACTGAGTCGGTCGCTTGGTCATACAAAGTACACCCAGACAGGTCTACATTTGTTCCCGCTGGCGTGCTTGGGCAGGTGTCTTGCTCGTTAGGTACGCCGTCGTTATCGTCATCTGCAAAACTCGATGCGCTAGGGGTCTCTGGTGGCATTTCTAAATACCTAGGCATTGCTGTAACGCTCATGTAGGCGTTATCTTGCTTGGCTTTTTTTTGTAAAAAAGCTTTGCGTTTAAAGGTGGCAGCTACATCGTAACTTGGGCATATATTTTGTGCGTTATGCACGATTGGGTCATCTGTTAACTCTGTTAATGTTGGGTACTTGTCAGACATAACATTTAGAGCTGGCAATAGTTTACCCATTTCGTTAAGCATAGTTAAAATGGCTGTTTGTCTATCGTATTGAGCAACAATGTACGAGCGGTTAGATTGAAATGCTTCGTTTTCAGCGTCAAGTACATCAAGCAAGGTGCGTTGGCCAATATCAAATTGGTCTCGGTAGGCTATTTTTACTCTGTTTGACGAGTTTTTATAGCTTTCAAGCGTGGGTAGCTTTTGCTCTATATTGTTCACATTATGATAGGCAATTTGTAGGCTTTGACGAATATCAACACAAGCTTGATCGCGTTGATACTTGGCAATATTTACATCTTGGTATGCTTGTTCAAGGTTGGCGCTATCTAGGCCCCCGTTGTACAGGTTATAGGTTATGTCTATACCTACCCGTGCTTCGGTTCTTGTTTCGTTTAAACCTAGCTCGTCTCTGTCTTGTGTGCCGTAACGGGCAGATAAGTCTACGTTTGGATGAAACGCTGCCTTTTGTGCCTGAGCATTGGCTTCTTGCGCCTCTATATTATAAAGCGATGCGTAAAAAGCAGGGCTGTTTTTATAGGCTATATCAAGCGCTTGGTTAATAGAAATGGGCACGTTTTGCTCATCTAATTTGGCTTGTTTTATATCATTAACGGGTAGCTCGCCAACAACTCTTAAATAACGCGCGGTTACATCGTGCAGGTTAGCGTACTCGGTTAGCACATTAGATTGCGCTAGCGATAAGCGCCCGCTAATTTGCTCTAGATCTGCTGCTCGGGCAACACCGGCTCCTACACTTTGTTCAATTTGTTGGTATACAGACTCGTGTTCTTGCAGGTTTTCTTCAGCGAGTGTCACAAGTTCTTTAAATTTTTGCACATCTAAAAATGCAATAGATGCATCTAATGCAGTTTGCTCTGTTTGTGAGAGTAATTCAAAATACCGAATGAGCTGAATACGCTCAAACCTTTCAACGGTGTTAGATGTTCTGAACCCGTCGTAAAGCATTTGAGTAACACTAAGCTCTGCAGTGTTGCGGTTGTATTCGTCTTCTATACCGTAGTTTCGGCGCTCATAACCTGCGCTGGCAGATACATCAACACTAGGTAAGTAGCCTGAGCGGGCTGCATCTACGCCATAAATTGAGGATTTAAATGTATGCCATGCTTGTTGTACCTCTGGATTATTTTCAATTGCTTTACTGGTGACGTATGTAAGCGGTGCCACAGAGCTGTCATCGGCTTTTACCACGTTAGTTGCGCCAAGCGCACTTAGCGTAAAACCTATAAGCAGCTTTCCTTTTTGCTTTAGTAAAGTATTTTTTGTAATCATTTCTTCCTCTTAGGGGTTACTTGGGCTATCAATACCTACCCTATGGTTTAGTCAATAAATTCATTTTTCGCAAATAATCGTTTTGGCTAGCATAAAATTTATTATCTACCACTTTTTTATTTTTAATGTTTTTTTAAAAACTGTACTTGAGTACAGTATCTAATGCGTTTTGCTGTTCTACATTTTAATTAATAGTTTTTAATTCTTATGTTTGAGGTAAGCAAAATGGAATCTAATCAATTATTAGTAATAGACTTAAAAGGGTCTGCTGGTGTTGTTTTAGAAGATGGCACAATTAAGCCACTTGAAGTGGGCGATACTATTACTGTGGGCGATTTAGTGGTTACCGCCGATAATTCATCGCTAACAATTGATGTGCAAGGAGAAACACTGTCGATTCCTGCTAATCAAAACGTAAAGATCACCCCTGATTTATTAGCACAAGAAACCCGCGATAGCAGCGAAACCACCGTGTTTGACGAAAGCCTAGATGCGGCCATTGCAAGCTTAGAACAAAATGATAATAACGATGGCCAAACGGCGGCTAATTCTGATGTTACTGACTTTTTAGATGCCTTAGAGGGCGATGGTGATATTTTAGATAATTTAGAAGCAACGGCCGCCGGTGGTGCTGGTGGTGCGGGCTCTGGTGGAGGAAGCTCATTTGTTCAGCTTACACGTATTGCGGAGGGGGTTAACCCTAATAGCGTTGCATTTGATTCAAGCTTTGATCCTGATTCTACAGAGGCGCTAAATATTCGCGATACCTCTGATGGGGTAGTTCCTGATGATGGCACTGCGTCTATATCATTAAATGAAGTAGGTTTAACTAATTCATCTCAGCCAACAATTAGTGGTACAAGTGAAAACTTAGTGGGTGAAACAGTAAATATTACTGTGACAGATGAAAATGGTAACTCTCAAGTAGTAAGCGCGGTTATTGGCCCTGATGGCACGTTCGAAATTACACTACCTAACCCGATAGCCGATGGACCCGTGAGCGTAGTTGTAGAAGCCACCGACCCAGATGGTAATGCGTTTAACGATGCTATTTCTATTGAAATAGACACCACAGCGCCAGTAATTAATATTGACCCAGTTGCAGACTCTGCATCTCAAACAGTAACAGTTACGGGGTCGGTAGCGGGTTTGAATACTGGCGACAACGTCTCTGTAACTCTTACCGATAGCACAGGCACACAACAAACAATTGTTACACAAGTTGATGCGCAAGGTAATTGGAGTATTACCACTACATCGCCTTTAGCAGAAGGGGAGTTTAATGTTAACGCAGTAGCAGTTGATGCCGCTGGTAACCAAGCAATTGACCAAGCTGTTGCGAGTATTGATTTAACCGCTCCAGAAATTACAGTTACAGTAGCGGGTGAAACTAATAATGCTACGCCACCATTAACTGGTACTACAACTGATGTGCCACAAGGTACTGAAGTAACAATTACAGTAACCGACAGTGCAGGCGAAGTGCAGCTTTTAACTGCCATTACCGGTGAAGATGGTAGCTGGGCTGTTGATGTAGGTGTGGCACTACCAGAAGGTGATTTTACTGTTGATGCGCAGGTGAGTGATAGCGTAGGCAACCAAGCACTTGCAAGTGATGCTGGAGTTATTGACTTAACGGCGCCAATTGTAGAAATTAATGCGATTGCCGATACGCAAGATACAACCCCTATTATTACTGGCTCTGCGCAAGATGTGCCAGCAGGCTCGGTAATTACCGTGGTTATTACTGATATTAATGGGCAAGTTCAAACGCTGTTAACGCAAACAAATGATGATGGCAGCTGGTCTGTAAGTGTTTCTACTCCTTTAGCACAAGGTGAGTTTGAAGTTAATGCAACCGTGACCGACACTGCAGGTAATGAAGCACAAGCTGTAGAGCAAGGGTTAGTTGATTTAACTAGCCCTGAGATAACGGTTACGGCCATTGCAGACACTAATGACACTACGCCTAATTTTGTTGGCCGTGTTGAAGGCGCACCAGAGGGCTCTGTAATTACTGTTTTAGTAACCGATAGCGACGGTAATATACAAACCTTAACAACGACACTTGAGGCTGATGGCACGTGGAGTGTTGAATCGCCCAACGCTATTCCTGGCGGAGAGTTTAGTGTTACCGCGACAGTGAGTGACCCGGCGGGTAACGAAGCATCCGCGCAAACAAGTGGTGAAGTTACATTTGCCCCTATTTCTATTCAAATTGACTCTATTGCAGATACAAATGATACCACGCCATTTTTAAGTGGTAATACCGGTAACGTGCCTGCTGGTACCACTATAACCTTAACTATTACTGCAAGTGATGGCAGTACTTTTAATCTTTTAGCGGTCACTCAAGAAGATGGTTCTTGGAGCGCTCAAGTTACAGAGCCTCTGCCTGAAGGGGATTTTACCGTAGTTGCAGCCGTAATAGACGATGCGGGTAATGAGGCACAAGCAAGTACGGTCGGTAATGTAGATTTAACCGTAAGTATTAATTTTATTATTGATACTAATGATACCACTCCAACAATTAGTGGTACTACGCAAGATGTTGACGCAGGTGCGGTTGTTACTGTTACCTTTACAGGCAGCGATGGCGCAACAGAAACTGTGCAAGTAACCACAAATGCTGATGGTTCGTGGTCAATCGAAGCAACCGATGAGTTGGTAGAGGGTCAATTTACGGTGGTTGCAACAGTAACCGATGCTGCTGGCAATACAGCCTCTGCTACTGAAGTAGGGGAAATTGATTTAACTGATCCTGCGATTACTATTAACCCTATTACAGATACAAACGATACAACACCGAGTGTGACAGGTAGCGTAGTAGATGTACCCCAAGGTACTGAGGTTACCTTATTAATAACCGATAGTGACGGTAATCAACAAACTATTACAGCGGTTACTAATGCCGATGGAAGCTATAGCGCCGATATACTTAATGAGCTTAGCGAAGGTGACTTTACAGTTACTGCAAGTGTAAGTGACGAAGCAGGTAATAGCAGTACAGCAACAGTTACTGGCACCATAGATTTAACCGCACCTGGCGTAACTATAGATAATATTGGTGATACAAACGATACAACGCCTACTATAAGCGGCTCTACTCAAGGTTTAGCAGCGGGTAGTGTGGTTACAGTGATTGTGACTGATAATGCTGGCGCTGAGCAACAATTTGTCACTGCTATAAATGGCGATGGCACATGGAGTATAGATGTCCCACAAGCATTAGCTGAGGGTGAGTTTAGTGTGGTGGCAAATGTAAGTGATAGTGCTGGTAATAGCGCGCAAGACTCACAAACTGGCTCTATAGATTTAACCGCACCAACTATTAGTGTAAATGACTTTACTGACTCTAACGATTCGACACCTGTATTTAGTGGTACCACAACTGATGTAGAGCCAGGTAGCTTGATCACTGTATCAGTAACAGACTCTAATGGTGACTCGCAAACCTTAACGGCAGTTGTGGCAGAAGATGGTTCTTGGCAAGTAGGTGCAACGACTGCAATTGCTGAGGGGGAGTTTACAATCACGGCCACAGCCATGGATGCAGCTGGAAATGAAGCCTCAGCCACAACCACAGGCGTTATAGATACCGCAGCGCCTACAGTAATAATAGATCCGGTGGGTGATACAAACGACACCACACCCACTATTTCAGGGTCTGCCACGGGCGAGCCAGAGGGCACAGTTGTTACGATCACCGTGACGGATGAAGCTGGTAACCCACAAACCATTACTACCCAAGTGCAAGCCGATGGCACCTTTAGTGTGGATGTACCGAATGAGCTAAGTGAAGGTGAATTTACCGTTGAGGTAT
>NZ_DJHW01000049.1:0-43503 GCF_002433295.1 Pseudoalteromonas sp. UBA6610
GCGGCGTAAATTAAAATACTGATAGACACACACAGTAATACGGCATCTTGCTTAGGAATGGGCAGCAGCACACTTAATAATGAAATACACGCTGAGGTAAATGCATAGCCGCCCACTATGGCAATAATAAAACGCAAAAATACTAACACTCTATAGCTTTGGGCCACCTTTAGAAGCGCAGCTAGGTTAGTTTTGGTAAAAGGTGCTATGTGCAGAGGTGCCTGCATAATTAACAAATCCCTTATTCAAATACGAGGATAAAAATAAGGCGTTATTATAAAGCTTACAAATACAAAAGATAGCGATTCTCATTTGTATATTCTAGTTAATTTAACATTCGTGCCTAGCATGTTAGTAAAATACTGATCTCTGCCGTTTTAGGGTTATTGCTTAGCTAATAACGAAGGTTTACAGTGGTCAATACTGGCAAGCCAATGAGTAAATTTAAAATGAGCAACCACGAAAAACTAAATTATGTAGAATTTCCCGCGTGCGATTTAACAGCTACAAAAAGCTTTTTTACTAACGTGTTTAACTGGCAATTTACCGACTATGGCCCAGAGTATACGGCATTTAGCGGCCAAGGGCTTGATGGTGGCTTTTTTAAAGCACCGCTTAAATCGCTTACTCAACATGGGGCCGCACTGCTGGTGTTTTACAGTAACGACATTCACGCAACCTTTAAAAAAGTAGCGCAATATGGCGGCAAAATAGTAAAACCTATTTTTGAGTTCCCCGGTGGCTGCCGCTTTCATTTTACCGAGCCCAGTGGTAACGAATTTGCCGTATGGTCAGAAAAACAATAAATATATCAAATAATTAGTTATTATTTTCAAGTGAGATCACGATTTTACCAACTAATAACTAATTTGAGTAAAATAAACCGATTTTTTACCAACTCATTAGGTCTAAATGGCCATTTAGAACAAAATTTAAGCATTTAAGGCCAGATTTATATGGATCCAATCAATTTAATTGAGCAAGTTAGTAAATGCGTGATCTGTGAACCTCATTTACCGTTAGGTGCTCGCCCCGTTATACAATTTAATGCCAATGCGCGTATTTTAATTGCCGGCCAAGCACCGGGCATAAAAGTACACGAAACTGGCAAGCCCTTTAACGACGCCAGCGGAAACCGCCTACGCGAATGGCTTGGGCTAAGTGTTGATGAGTTTTATGATCCGCAAAAAATAGCTATTTTACCTATGGGCTTTTGTTACCCTGGTAAAGGTAAGTCGGGCGACTTACCCCCGCGTAAAGAATGTGCACCTGCTTGGAGAGCGCAATTACTGGCCGCTCTGCCAAATTTAGAGCTTACAATCGTGCTCGGTAAATACGCGCAGGCTTATCATTTACCGCATACTAAAAACAGGCCCTTAACCGAGTTAGTAAAATCGTGGCGTGAGTATTGGCCGGAGCATTTGGTGCTACCACACCCAAGTCCACGCAATAATATTTGGCTTAAAAAAAATCCATGGTTTGCACAAGATGTACTGCCAGAACTTGCTGAGCGCGTTGCTGCAATATTAAATAAAGAACCACAATGAACAACTATAAATCAAACGGTTATATGCTTGTAAAGGGGCTTTACAGCACCGAAGAGCTAAATAAAATTAAGCCAGCAATTAATGCATTTCATACAAAGTGGAAGGCTAATAACCATGAGTTTTATCAATCCCGTGCAATTAATAGCTCGGGCATAACAAATAGTGAGTATTTAACGGCGCAGCAAAACGAAGCCTTATTTAGTTTAATAGCTGATAACAAATTAATTAAGCGTGTAAAACAGGCGATTAGTGAGCCACTGTTTTTAAATACTCAGTTATTTTTTAATCCCGTTAATGTTACACAAAAAAATTATTGGCATCGCGATATGCAATACCATTTAAATGTGCAAGAGCAACAAGCTGCGTTAAACGGGCCCGACGTAGTGCACTGCCGGTTAGCCCTTGAAGACGAACCAGGTATAGAGCTTGTGCCCCACTCGCATAAAAATTGGGATACACCAGAGGAGCTAAATGTACGTTTTGCAAAAAATAATAAGCTGCCAAGCGATAACTTAACTACAGGCAAAGTTATTAAACTTAATGCGGGTGACTTACTGTTGTTTTCAGCCAATATGATTCACCGAGGCTTATACGGCAAAAACCGTTTAGCACTGGATATTATTTTTTGCGAAAATGCACCACAGCTTACTGCCTTTATCAATGCAGCAAACACCCCAAGCTCGGCAGTAGCAAATAAAACCGCTAATCCACAAGTATTTTTTAATCTACTTTAAACCCGCTATAACCCCATTTAAAACAACACTTTTTCGCTTAACTATAAATATTACTAATAGTGTTGAATAAATAAACATCACTGTTATTTATTTTAAGACTCGTCAGTATGAAATAGACGCAAAATTATCCAATAAAAATAACCTCTATAATGGAGTTGCAGCTATGACAACTGAACACACACAATCACACACACGTTTAAAACCTGCTTTTTTAAAACAAAAAACACTGACTTTATTTACGCTCAGCGCATTAAGCGTGGGTATGGCACAAGCTGGCGAGCAAAAAATAAATAAAAGTGAGCTTGAAACCATTACCGTCACCTCGCAAAAGCGGGTGCAATCGCTACAAGATATTCCTACCTCTATTCAAGCGCTTTCTGGCGACTACCTCGAGCAAAACAGTGTTGATGATTTACTCGCCCTAAGCGAAAACCTACCTAACGTGCATATAACCGAAACCTCAAGCAGCAAACGTATTTTTGTACGCGGCATTGGCTCGGGTACTAACTCAGGCTTTGAGCAATCGGTTGCTATGTATAAAGATGGCGTGTATTTAGGACGCGGGCATCAGGCTAAATTTCCATTTTTAGATATGCAGCGCCTTGAACTTATAAAAGGTCCGCAGTCGGTTATGTTTGGTAAAAACGCCACAGCAGGTGCCTTTAGTATGGTTTCAAATTCGCCAACCGATGTACTTGAAGGTAACGTATCGGCAGAGTTTGGCTCTGATAACGAAAAGCGTTTTACCGGCGTTATAAATATTCCTATTAGCGATGATTTAGCCATTCGTATTGCCGCATTTGACCATTCTGTTGATGGCTTTTTATATAACCAAGCGCGCCAAAGTGATGAGCAATCTAACGACTCATCAGGTGCACGTTTATCAATAGATTGGCAAATAAACGATGATATAAACGCATTGTTTAAGTGGGAACACGGTGAGTTTGAATCGCATGGCTCGCGCTACCAATACATTATTGATACTCCCAACCGAGATTTACAAATAGCAAATGACCCTACTAACCCAGGCAATGTAGGGTATCGTTCACTTTTATTAAGCGACAACTCGGGTCTTGATTACACAAGTTCGGTATCGGGCGATGATCACCCAGGTGGGCTTAATGAGCAAAGTAAAACCACGCTTGATAACGCATCACTTAAATTAACCTATAACTATGGCGAATACGAATTTACCTCTGTAACCACGTATAGCGAGTACGATTGGGACTCAACATTTGACGCGGACTTTTCAGAAATCCCGCTTATAAAACAAGACTACTTAGAAACCTATAACCAGTTTACGCAAGAGTTTAGAGTAAGCTCGCCAACAGGGCGCACGCTTGAATACGTAGCGGGCATTTTTTACATGAGCAGTGAGCTTGAGCACCCAAACGATATATTATTTGGCGCATCGTTACTTATTCCTGATTTAGTGGGTACATCATTGGGCGTAAATGCGCTGTTTGATCAAGACCAACAAAGCTACTCCGCATTTACCGCCCTTACTTGGAATGTAAACGCGCAATGGCGCGCTAATTTTGGCCTGCGTTATCAAAAAGAAGAAAAAGAAGTAAGCAGCGTACAAAGTGTGTATAGCGTATTTGAGCCAAACACACCGCAAGCCGTACAACAATTTGCTAATGCCGCTGCGCCCACTATTGCAGGGCAGCTTTCGGGCGCGGGGGTACATAACCTTAACGCTAAGCGTGATGAATCGCACTTATCACCCAATATTAGTGTGCAATATTTAGGGTTTAACAACACCATGTTATTTGCAAGCGCTGGCATAGGCTACAAAGCCGGTGGTTTTGATGGCTCTGGCTTAAATGGCTCACAAGGTAACACGGTTGATGAAAACTCAGGCTTTGAGTTTGACGACGAAAAAGCCACAAACTTTGAATTTGGCATAAAAGCCGAGCCAATTAAAAATACTCTACAAGTAAATGCTACACTGTTTTACACCCTGTACGATGACTTACAAGTATCTGAATTTAATGGTAATGCATTTGTAGTTAAAAATGCCGCCGAAACCAAAGTAAAAGGGATTGAGCTCGATTCGCGCTGGGCAATAAATCAAAGTTGGCAGCTATCGGCAAACCTTGCGGTGCTTGATTTTGAATACGAACAATACGCCAGTGCATCGCCAACGGTTATGCAAAGCGAGCTACTTGGCCAAGCGTTTCAAGATTTAACCGGGCAAACTGGCGCGTTTGCTCCCGATTACTCAGGCAATATAGCGATTGATTACAATACCGAGGTGTTTTCAAACCTTACCTTAAGTAGCAATTTAGCGCTTAACTTTAGTGACGATTACTTTTTAGAGCAAGATCTTGACCCAATAGCCAAGCAAAGCGCTTTTGAAAAGCTAAATTTACGCATAGAGCTAGGTAGCAGTGAAGGAGATTGGTCGGTGGCGTTATTAGCTAAAAACCTAACCGATAAACAAACTTTTTCGCAGGCCAACGATGTGCCAGTTATTAGCTACGCACACCGTTTTTTATCAGAGCGTGGGCGCAGTTATCACGCACAATTTAATTACCGCTTTTAAGTTTGTCAGCAGGGATGAGTTGCTGGGCTAAACCTAGCAGCTTTTCTCGCATCCAACTATTTACTAAATCGTCATCAGCTTGTTCGTGCCAATACATGTGCACGGGCATTAACGGCACATCAAACGGCAAGCTAGTTACATGCACAGGCATTTGCTCTTTTAATACCTGCGCGTACGCGTTTGGCATTGTCATTATCATGTCGCTTTGGCTAATCACTTTAGTCGCCGCAAAATAATGTTCACATTTAAGCACTACATTACGGGCAAGTGCATGCTTTGCCAACGCCATATCAATAATATCTACCTGCGCACCTTTTAACGACACCAACGCGTGCGATGCCTTTGCGTAATTTTGTACGGTTAAGTCATTTAATATTGGGTGATCGTGCCTACAAATTAGCGAAAAATGCTCATTACAAATAAAGGTGTTTTTTATGTGGTTACTGGTAGGGGTAAGTACATCAATGACTATATCGAGCTCTTGGTTTTCGAGTGATTTTTCCATATCAACATGCGACACCTGACGGCTGTTAATCGTGATATTGGGGGTGTTTGTGAGTAGGTCGCTCATTAGCGGCGGAAAAAATATCGATTCTAAAATATCTCTAAAGCCAAATTTAATTTCGCGCTTAAAGGCGGCTATATCAAAAAGCCGTTCGTTATTTAAGGTTGACTCTAATACCTGCACCGACTCAATAACTTGCGCTATTATTTTTTGGCAAAAAGGTGAGGGCACCATACGCCGACCGTGGCGAATAAATAATGGGTCGTCAAACTTTTCTCTAAGGCGAGAAAGCGCATGGCTAACAGCAGGTTGCGTTAAATGCAGTTTATCCGCTGCAGTGGTAATACTGCCCTCTTGATATACCGTTTTAAGTATTACAAACAGGTTTAAATCTATCTTTCCATGCATAGTATTTATGTTTAACCATTAATTAACATCACTTCTATTTATCTTAAGCGAGACTAAACTAAAGTCAACAGAGTTTAATTTAGGATTATTATGAGCAATACACTAAAGCAGCAAGCCGCAAAAATGACCATAGGCAGCGACAAATTTAAACTTATTATGCCGCCTAAATTTAGCACCCTAAACGAGCAACGCAGCTACGAAAAACAACGCCTAGCCGCTGGGTTTCGAGTATTTGCCATGTACGGTTTTGATGAAGGACTTGCTGGGCACATAACACTTCGCGACTGCATTGAGCCCGATACATTTTGGGTAAACCCTGTGGGTATGCATTTTTCGCATATTAAAGCGTCAGATCTCATTCGGGTTGATCATAAAGGTAATATTATTGAAGGCAGCACACCGATTAATAATGCCGCGTTTGCTATTCATTCACGCATACATATGGCGCGACCCGACGTAAACGCAGTAGCCCATGCCCATACACGTTATGGCCGTGCGTTTTCGGCATTAGGTGAGCTACTTAAACCTATTTCGCAAGATGCCTGCGTATTTTACGAAAACCATAGCGTATTTGATGTATTTAGCGGCGTAGTAGCCGACAGCGAAGAGGGCGACATGATAGCTAAATCACTGGCTGATCACTGCGCTGTTATTTTGCAAAACCATGGTTTACTTACCGTTGGTTCGTCGGTTGATGCCGCAGTTGCCAATTTTGTATTGCTAGATAGCTGCTGCCAAAGCCAATTATTAGCGCAAGCCGCAGGCGAGCCTAAGCTTATCTCGCACGAGGTAGCGCTACACACTAAACAAGCCAATGGCTCAGAGCTAGTTACATGGGGGAACTTTCAGCCCATGTATCAGGTTGTTGCCGCAAAAGATAACAGCTTTTTAGATTAAAGCACTGGCAATAGCTTAATTTTGATAGACTAAATTTTGCGCGGTAATGGCCCACACCCCCAAAGCCGCGTTTAAATACTATGCACTCACACGCAAACACACATTATAAAGATACGTTGAGGGTTTTATGAATATAACAACAATTAAAAACCACGCCGATATTGGCAATTTAGACCTTGCTGAAATATCACCAGAGCAACTTCCTCGCTCGACTTATCATGCCATTTTACAATCGGCAAAAAACTTTGGTGATGCAACCGCTATTGAATACATTTTAGATGGCGACTGCATTAGCGAAGCGCAAATTCCGTTTGCAAAAAAGCTTATTCACCGCATTTTAATGACCTTTAAAGGTAAAAGCTTTGCTAATCCGCACCGTAAAATGAGTTACAAAGCGCTCGCAAAAAACGTAACAGGGCTTGGTAATGCATTGCACTCATTGGGTATTACAAAAACCGAGGTAACCTCGCTGGTATTACCTAACTTCCCTGAAACCTATGTATCGCTTTGGGCAGCAGAGGCCGCAGGCATTGCAAACCCCATAAACCCCTTGCTTGATGAGTCCATAATGAAAGAAATTATGATCTCAGCCAATACCAAAGTAATCATTGCCCTAGGCCCAGTTCCTGGTAGCGATATTTGGCAAAAAGTAATGGCAATTAAAGAGCATATACCCGGCCTAAAAGCGGTTATTAGTTTATTTGGTGACGACATAGCATGCTCGCAAAATAATAAAGTACCCGTGTATGGGTTTAAAAAGTTACTCGCTGCGCAAAGTACGCAAGCAGCTAATTTTACTTTGCCTGAGCAAAACGATGTGTGCGCGTATTTTCATACGGGTGGTACCACCGGCCTACCAAAACTTGCCAAGCACTTACACTTAAACCAGCTCACCAATGCAGGGCAGGTTAATTTACTTTCGCCAGTAAACGCAGGCGATACCATGCTAGTAGGTTTGCCCATATTTCATGTAAATGCGGCGGTAGCCACAGGCATAGCCTCGGTAATGAAAGGCTGTAAAATTTTACTCGCAAGCCCTTCTGGCTTTAGAGGTAAAAACATCATTCAAAACTTACTCACCCTAATTAATAATTACGATGTAGCCGTTATGACCGCCGTACCTACGGTTTACGCTGCTATGGTTGAGCAAATTACCTCGCAAAAAATATCGGTGCCACCGCTTAAAATGAAGTTTGCCATTTGTGGGGCCGCGCCGCTTTCATCAGATTTACAAGCCCTGTTTACTAAACTCACAAACACCCCACTAGTAGAGGGTTATGGCTCAACTGAGGGCAGCTCGGTAAGTACGTTAATGCCTGTAAACCCAATTAATAAAGAGGCTTCTGTAGGGCTGCCAATACCTGGTATTACGCTTAAAATTGCCGATATAAACGAGCAAGGCACGCTTGTTAAAATTTGCGATACACTCGATGTTGGTGAAATAATAATAACCGGTAATAACGTATTTCCGGGTTATGTAGAAGATGCGCATAACCAAGGCGCATGGGTAGTTGATGAAAACGGCCAACAGTATTTTAGAACCGGCGATTTAGGAAAAATAGATGAGAGCGGGTATGTATCTTTATGTGGTAGGCAAAAAGAGCTAATAATACGTGGCGGACACAATATAGACCCCAAAATGATAGAAGATGCCGCAACCAGCCACCCCGAAGTAACACTTGCAGCCGCCGTGCCACGCCCCGACAGCTACGCAGGCGAAGTACCCGTACTTTACGTAACGCTTAGCCCACATAGCACGCTTAAACTTGACGCTCTAACCGCGTATGTTAGCGCCAACATACCTGAGCGAGCAGCAATACCAAAAGCTATTTATATAATTGATGAAATACCGCTTACTGCCGTAGGTAAAATTTATAAGCCCGAACTGGTTTGCATAGAAATAAAACAAACCATTACAGAGGCTCTTAGCGAGCAATTAATCAACAAAACCGTGCAAATAAATGTGTTTGCTGATAAAAAGTTAGGCATAAAAGCCACAATTTTAGTTAATGAAGATGAGTTAAACGCGCTGCAACAACAGATAAAAACGCTGCTAACCCCGTACTCATTTAACTACGAAGTGCTGGCATTAAAAACAACAGAGGCCGCCTAATTTGAACGCATCATTTTTAACAGAAATCATACTCCCACTCGCCCTTGCCCTTATTATGTTTGGCATGGGGCTTGGGCTTACAGTTGGCGACTTTACGCGGCTTTTTAAAAAGCCCTTAGCAATTGCTATGGGCTTACTAGGCCAAATTATTGCCATGCCGCTACTGGCTTTAGGTTTGTGTTATTTACTTAATTTACCTACGCCTATAGCAATAGGGTTAATGATTTTAGCCGCGTGCCCGGGTGGTACTATGTCAAACGTAGTGAGCCAGCTGGCAAAGGCTAATTTAGCGCTTTCGGTAAGCTTAACCGCTGCCTCAACCGCTATTAGCATTATTACCACCCCGTTTATTATTGGCTTTGCCATGCACCAATTTGCACCGCAAGACGATGCTAATTTTTCTATATTAACTACATCGCTTGGGCTATTTGTAATCACCTTAGTGCCTGTTGCCATAGGGATAAGCCTGCGCCATTTTAAAAGCGAATTTGCGATTAAAAGTGAGCCGTTTTTTAGGCGTTTTTCGTTATTTTTTATGCTCGCCATGATAGCCGCGCTAGTAATAAAAGAACGCGCCTTACTGGCAAGCTCGTTTGATGCTGTATTTTGGGCCTGCCTTGCATTAAATATTGGCTCAATGGTCATTGGCTTGCTCATAGCTAAACTTTCAAACCTTAACCTGACCGATTCACTAACACTTGGGATTGAGGTAGGGATTCAAAACGCATCGTTGGCTATTTTAATTGCTATAAGCTTTTTAAATAAGCCCGAATACGCAGTAACAGGCGGTGTATATGGCCTTGCCATGTTTATTGGGCCGCTGTTATTAATTGCTGGGCTTAAGTTTAAAAACAAACATCTTGTAAACGCTTAAAAAAACGCGAAGCGCCAAATTTAGTTCTCTAAGTTTGGCGCTTTTTTTATAGCTATTAACGTTTAAAAATATGCTGCACTTGTCCGCGTAACCATACTAAAGCGTCGTCTTTATCAGTACTTTGATGCCAGTATAAATGCTGATAAATAGCAGGCATAGTGGTGGGCACAGGCCGTGCTATTAGCGTGTCGTCAAGCAGTTGGCTTGCCACCATAGAGGGCAGGGTGAGCAAAAATGGCGCGTCTTTTATTACCTCTTTCGCAGCAAAATAATTTTGACAACGTATAGCCACCTGCCTATTAAAACTCAATTGCAATAACGCAATATCTTCAATAACAGTACCGGTTGCTCGGTTAGATACCGCAACATGCTTAGCCGCTAAATAATTGTCTATATTGAGTTGGTTTTTAAGCGGGTGGTTTTTTTTCATGAGTACACAAAAGTGATCACTTGAGAGAACAGCGTGGCTAATGGGCGCTTTTATTGGCCGTGCTACATCAATTGCCATATCTATTTGATGATTAGCTAATTGCTTATGCATATCTTCACGGCTTAATTTTACGCTCGCTAAGCTTGCATTGGGAGCATGTTTTGCCAGTGCAAGTTGCAATTTAGGCAAAACAATAGGCTCTATTGCATCGTGCAGGGCTATTTTAAAGGTTTGTGCAGTGGTCGCTAAATTAAAATCACCGCAGGCTTGTAGCACTTGGCGTAATTTTTCGAGTAAATCTATTAGCTCGGGTGCCATACGTTGGCACGCAGGGGTGGGGAGCATTAATTGCCCTTGGCGCTCAAATAACGGATCGTTTAATACACTGCGCAAACGTTTTATAGCATGGCTAACTGCTGAGGGCGTTATGTACAGCACCTTTGCGGTTTCGCTCATGTTTTTTTCACGGTATAGACATTCAAATATTTTAAGTAAATTTAAATCTAACTGCTGAATATTTTTAGCTTCAATCATTATTACCCACTCAAACTATGAATGTAATTCACACTTAACTGGTAATATATTTCATTTAATTCATTGTGGCGAATGTTTTATGCTGAGTTAACTAAAAAATAAACAGGCAACCCTAATGAACTTTGAGCCAAGCCAAAAAAGCCAAGACTACCTAAAGCGGGTAACCGCCTTTATGGATGAGCACGTATTGCCTATTGAGCAAGCAGTAGTTGCGCATAACCATGCTAAAAATAATTCAAACGATTGGACCACTTGGCAACTAAGTGAGCACATTGAGCCATTAAAAACTAAAGCAAAAGCCGCTGGCCTGTGGAACTTATTTTTACCCGATGCAGAACTAGCACAAGGCTTGACCTGCTTAGAGTACGCCCCTATTGCAGAGCAAATGGGTAAATGTTTATTTGCATCAGAAATATTTAATTGTAACGCCCCAGACACCGGCAATATGGAAGTGCTTTATCATTTTGCAAACGATGAGCAAAAACAGCAGTGGTTAACCCCATTATTAAATGGCGATATTCGCTCAGTATTTGCCATGACCGAACCCGATGTAGCTTCATCAGATGCGACAAACATGCAAGCAACCATAGATGTGGATGGCGACGAGCTTATTTTAAATGGCAAAAAATGGTGGACCACCGGCCTTGGTCATCCTAATGCACAGGTGGCTATTTTTATGGGGCTTTCTAACCCCGAAAACGATAAACACAGCCAGCATTCAATGGTACTTGTGCCGCTAAACACACCCGGTGTAAACATTAAGCGTATGCTAAGTGCCTGTGGCGATTTTGATGCCCCCTACGGCCACGGCGAAATGGAGTTTAATAACGTACGCGTACCAAAACAAAATCTTATTTTAGGGTTAGGCAAAGGCTTTGCCATTGCACAAGGGCGCTTGGGGCCTGGGCGAATTCATCATTGTATGCGCGCAATTGGCGCAGCAGAGCGCTGTTTAGAGCTCATGATTAAACGCGGGCTATCGCGCAGCGCTTTTGGTAAACCCTTACTTAAATTAGGCGGTAATTTAGAACGCGTTGCGCAAGCGCGTATGGCAATAGACCAAGCCCGATTATTAACCCTACACGCGGCATGGAAAATAGATACTCAAGGCGTTAAACACGCCATGACCGAAATATCGAGCATAAAAGTAGTAGTGCCTAATATGCTGCAAATGGTCTCAGATATGGCGATACAAGTATTTGGTGGCGCTGGGGTGTCGAGCGACTTTCCTATTGCCTCGTTTAATGCAATGGGGCGTATTTTACGCCTTGCAGATGGCCCTGACGAAGTACATATGGGCATGGTTTCGCGCCTCGAACTTAACAAATACCGCTAAGGCAACACCATGAAAACACGACTAATAATAACAGGTGGAGCCACAGGACTGGGTAAAGCGTTAGCCCTGAGTTACGCAAGTAATTTGGGCGCTAACTTACAAATTTGTATCGCCGATATAAACACCGAGCGTGCAGCCACAACCATTAGTGAACTGCAAGCACTAAAAAGCGATGCCTTTTTTTACGCCTGCGATGTAACCAAGCAAGCAGATGTAAAGGGGCTTTACGATATTATCCAAACCAAGTGGCAGGGCGTAGATATTGTTATAAATAACGCAGGCGTTGCCACGGGCGGCTCGCTTGAGGGCGAATCGCTTGAGCAATGGCAGTGGATTATGGATATTAATTTGCTCTCTATGGTGCGGGTGTGCCAAACATTTTACCCCGCCTTTGTGCAACAAGGCGGTGGCTACTTTATTAATATAGCCTCACAAGCAGGGCTTACCCCTATTCCGTTTATGAGCAGTTATAACGCCGTAAAAGCGGCGGTTATAGGTTTTAGCGAAACCCTAAAGCTCGAACTCGCCCACGATAATATAGATGTAAGTGTTGTGTGCCCGAGCTTTTTTAAAACCAATCTTGATGAATCCATGCGCACCAGCGAGCCGGCCATGAAAACCATGCTTAACCGTGCCTTTGAGCGCTCCCCCATAAACGCAGAGCAAGTTGCCGATATTATTTATCAGCAGTCGCTTAAGCGCCCATTTTTAATTTTGACCCATAAATTAGGTAAACAGGCCTTTTTAATGAAAAAACTACTCCCCGTTGAGTGGTACATTAAAAACATGCTGAAAAAAACACGCTCTATGCAACGTTTAAAATCAAAATAATAAAGGCTAACAATGAACACACAATTATTAGATCAAGCCAAAAACGTACGCCAAGGCGAAGAGCTCGACACACAAAAAGTAGATGCCTGGCTTAAACAGCACCTTACACAGTTAACTGGCGAGCCAAGTGTTACTCAATACGCAGGGGGGGCATCAAACTGGACCTACTGCCTAGAGTACCCAGAGCAATCGCTTATTTTACGCCGTGCGCCCAAAGGCACCAAAGCCAAAGGCGCACACGATATGGCCCGTGAATATAAGCTGCAGCAAGCGCTAAAACCAGTTTACACCTATGTGCCAAATATGGAGGCGTTTTGCGACGATGAAAACATACTCGGCACCGACTTTTACGTTATGGAAAAGCTTACGGGGATAATTCCGCGTAAAAATTTACCACGCGGATTAACCCCCACGCCCGAGCGCACCAAAAAGCTGTGCGAAAACGTACTCGACTGCCTAGTAGAGCTACACAAAGTAGATTACAAACAGGCCAATTTAAGCCATTTAGGCAAAGGCGAAGGCTACACCCAGCGTCAAATTAGCGGCTGGAGCGAGCGCTTTACTAAAGCCAAAACCTGGAATGTACCCAGCGGTAAAAAAGTCATTAAGTGGCTTGAAAACAACATGCCAAGTAACGAGCGTATTTGCATAACACATAACGATTTTAGGTTTGATAACGTTGTGCTTGATGCAAACGACTACACCAACGTACTGGGTATTTTAGATTGGGAACTTGCCACACTTGGCGACCCACTTATGGATTTGGGCAATACATTGGCTTACTGGGTAGAGCCAGGAGATGACTTTTTAGCCCAAGCCACGCGCCGCCAACCCACTCACTTAGAGGGTATGCTAACGCGCAAAGAAGTGGTGGCCTACTACTGTAAAAAAATGAATATAACCGTAGATGACTTTACCTTTTACGAAGTGTACGGGCTATTTAGACTTGCCGGCATTGTGCAGCAAATTTATTACCGCTACCACCATGGGCAAACTAAAAACCCCGCCTTTAAACACTTTTGGGTGTTTGTACATTACCTTTTATGGCGCTGTAAAAAAGCCATTAACAACCAAGGTAAAGTCTAATGTGTATTTTATATTTAGTACGCCACGGGCAGGCCAGCTTTTCGGCTGATAATTACGATACGCTCTCAACAAAAGGGCAACAGCAAGCCACACTACTGGGTGAATATTTAGCACAAAAGCAGCTTACGCCCGATGCTGTATTTGCAGGCAGTATGCTGCGCCATAATCAAACCGCAGAGCTTAGTTTAGCAAGTGCTAATAATACGCCAGTGGTAATAAACGATGCGCGATTAAACGAATACGATCACGAACATATTTTAGCCGTTTATAACCCACAGCTTGCCACCCCAAGCCAAGTTCGCGCGGCACTTAGCAAGCAAGCCGAGCCTATGGAATACTTTAAAACGGTATTTATTAGCGCCATACAGCAATGGGTGCTCAATCCCGACAGCACTCAATATAACGAAAGCTTTAATGCATTTACTGCGCGTGTACTTGGCGCGCTTGAACAAATAGCCAATGAAAACCACGGTAAAAAGGTACTTATTTATACCTCTGGCGGGCCTATTAGCATTATAACCAGCCATTTAATGGGGCTAAAGCTCGAGCGCTTTATTGATATTAATTGGAGCTTAGTAAACGCAGGCGTAACCAAAGTAGTGGCGCGCGGCAAAGGAAAAAATCAAAAATTAACGATAAGTAGTTTAAACGAGCATCACTTTTTAGAGTGCCACCCACAACAAAAATTAATTACATACACCTAAGGATCTAATTATGCGCAAAAACATACTAATAACAGGTGCAAGTTCAGGCTTAGGCAAAGGCATGGCAAAAGAGTTTGCAAAACAAGGTTGTAATCTTGCTTTATGTGCTCGGCGCTTTGAGCTATTAGAGCAGCTAAAAAGTGAGCTTGAACAAATAAACCCAAATATAACCATTAGCATAAAAGTGCTTGATGTTAACGACCACGAGCAAGTATTTAGCGTATTTAACGCCTTTAAAGATGAGCTTAACGGCCTTGATAGAGTGATTATAAACGCTGGTATGGGCAAAGGGGCTTCTATTGGTACGGGTTATTTTAATGCCAACAAACAAACCGCACAAACTAACTTTGTGGCCGCACTTGCGCAAGCTGAGGCCGCAATGGAAATTTTTAGAGCGCAAAACCATGGTCATTTAGTGACTATTTCATCTATTAGTGCTGTACGTGGTTTTAGGCGCGCCATGACCGTTTACGCCGCCACTAAAGCGGCTATTACCTCATTAAGTGAAGGCATACGCATAGATGTAATGCACACGCCTATAAAAGTAAGCTGTGTACATCCAGGTTTTATAAGAAGCGAAATAAACGAAAAAGTAAAAACAGTGCCGTTTATTGTTGATACCGAAACTGGCTGCAAAGCACTGGTAAAAGCAATAAATAAAGAAAAAGCCAACAGCTTTGTGCCAAGCTGGCCGTGGGCATTCCTGCATTGGATTTTACGAATAGCACCGCTGAGTACAATTCGTAAAATGTCGTAAGGTTTTTAAATTTTAGGCATTAAAAAAGGTGGCAAATGCCACCCTTTATGTACGTGTTTACTTAACCTAGGTTTAGGTTATTTGTAAAATTATAGTAGTGCAAAAATCTTTTGCAGCTGTGGCATGTACTCGCTCACAAGCTCAAGGTTGTTTTCGCTTACTAGTGGGTCTGTAGATTCTTCAGCCGCGCTTGAAGCCTTACCAAACGAGCCCATTAACGAGCTAGCGTCACTGCTTTTAGCACTTTTAAGGCTTTGCAGGCCACCCATTACTTTATTTGCTGTTTCTTGGTTTTCTGCTGAAAGACCCGACTTAAGGTTTTCGATGTAAGCCATAGATACTTCTGAGCCAACAGATACTAACTCTTCCGGCGAAAAACCGTAACGGTTAGTAATATCGGCAAAGCTTTTATATAAACCTTGCTCTTTAATCATGCTTAATGCGCTATTAGCAAGAGAGCTTTGCTCTTCAACATTTTGATCAGCAGAGCCACCTAGCATGCTTGCTAAATCTAGGTTTTTTAACGAATCTTGGCTGCTAGCCCAGCTAGAAACAGCCGGCAGTGCTTTCATGTAGCTTTGTAATTGGCCTTCGCTAATATCTTCAGCAAGGCTTGAAAAACTCATTGCTAATAAGCTAAGTGATAAAATTATTTTTTTCATTGGGCGTTTCCTATTATTTAATTAAAGCCATTAAAAACTAAATGTAAGCGCTTGCCAATACATAACTAAAGTATTAGGTGTATTTAGGCTATAAAGTAGTATAAATACTTTAAAGTTCTATAACTTAAGCTGATTCAGCACAAATATAGTTACAAATGTTATACTGCATTTTTGTCGATAAGAGCTGAACGTAATGTTAACTATTTCAAATACTGTCACTATAGATGAATGGGAACTAGAGCTAACTGCTATACGTTCGCAAGGTGCCGGTGGCCAAAACGTTAACAAAGTAGCCAGCGCCATTCATTTACGCTTTGATATTAACCGCTCAAAGTTACCCGATTTTTACAAAGAACGTTTATTAAAGCTAAACGACTCTCGGATCACCAAAGAGGGCGTGGTGGTAATTAAAGCCCAAAGCTTTCGCACCCAAGAGCTTAACCGAGAAGATGCACTAAAACGTTTAAAAGATTTAATTTTAAGTGCAACCAAGGTAAATAAAGCCCGCCGCGCAACCAAGCCAAGCCGTAACTCGCAGCGCAAGCGCATGGATAAAAAAACCAAACATGGGCAAACCAAAGCCCTGCGCGGTAACATTAAGTTATAACTCACTAAGTTTATATGGCTTTACAGTAAAGTATGCTTAATTTACGCCTACAGCTAATAGTTAACCGTAGGCGTGAGTGGGTTATTCGTAGGTATGATGGCGGGTGGCACTAAAGCGGTTTAATATATGGTGCATTACATACACCGCAGATAAACTTGCCACAATAGCCACCGCAACAGAGCTAAAGCGATACATGGCGCTATAAACAAGGTCTTGCCCGGGGCCTAGTGAGTTGCCAAACAAAATACCAAACGTGGTTAACACACCAAACCCTATGCCCGGAGCGCCGCCGCCAATAATATGAAAACGGCTAAATACAAACGATAACGTCCACAGTATAAGCACCGGAAACAATAAAAAGTCAGAGTGATTATACAATAACACTTGCGCCAACAACGCAGCATTACAGCCAATTAATGTACCAATAGCGCGCTGCCAACCGGCCATACCTGCGGCTTTCCAGCACAGCGAAAACAAAATTAATACCGATGAGGCTTGCGCCGATATTGAATCTTGTAAATCGAGAACTTGAAACGCCACAAACGAAAGCGTAGCAACCGTTGCGCATAATAATACCTCATGGCGAATGCTTTCTTTGGCTTTAGCGGGTACCGCCCTTACGGCACGCGCGGTTACATCAGGAAAAACACCATGCATAACAAACGCTATAACAATAGAGAGAACAGTAGCCAAACCATTACTTAAAATAAGCGGGTATACACTACTTGTACCGGTTACATAGCTTGAAAAGTGCAGCTGAATCGACAACCCAACCACGCCTAGTGCGCCAAATAAAAAAGCTGCGCCTGAGCTCATTTGATAAAACAAAAAGCAAAACGCTAAAAATACAATAATGGTCATCAGTACCGGAAGGTGCGAAAACAAGCCCTGCATAATTAAAACCATTGGAATACTAATAGCGGCACTGGCTAAAAACTGGCGCACAATGCTTTTATTTAACACCGGTACTAAACCAAGTAGCAACATAGGGTAAACAGTAAAAAATATACCGTATGGCCAGTTCATTAATTTACTAATAGTAAACCCTATGGTGCAACCACCGGCTATGCGCAGCGCTTGGCGTAAACCGTTTGAGTCTAATTGCGGTGCTTGGCTAACAACTTGAGTCATACGGCCTCCATTAATAAATGTAGTGTAGCCAACTAATAAACCTAATTTGAGCCGACGCTAACCATTGCCCAATTGTTGACTCTGGCAATAGTTGCACAGTGGCACGGGCACCACTTGGCATATTAGCAATTAATTTAGCGTTATCTGGCATCACTAAATGAATACGCTGGCGCTGAGCATCGCGCACCCAACGATTACTAGTTTCGGTACTACTAAGCGAGCCATTTGCACTGAGTTGCCCATCGCTTACGCCTGCCTCAAACGTGCTTATATGCGCGTTGTAAACCTCACCTGGGCGGCTATCAAATACCACTTGCGCCAAACTACCTGGTTTCATATTTAGTAATGATTTTTCTCTAAAATCGGCAACAAGGTCGGCCTTATTAGCCACCATAGCTAAAAGCGGGCTACCCGTTACCGCATATGCGCCATCTAGTAGTTGTAAGTTAGAAACCACACCAGCGCTTAGCGCACGCACTTGGGTGTACGATAAGTTAAGCTCGGCTTGTGCTAATTGGTTTGCAGCATGGCGAAGCGCTAAGTTTTGCGCGCCGCTTTCGCCGCGGGCAAGTATGGCTTCTGCCAATTGCGCTTCTAATGAGGCGACATTTGATTTACTTGCTTCAAAGTTAGCTTTAATGCTTTCAAGCTCTTGCTCTGAAATAGAGCGCTGCTTAAATAATGCTTCGCCACGGTTATTAAGTAATTGCTGTTCGTGCAGCTTTGCCTTGGCCGCCGAAATTTGCGCCTCCAGTGCTTTTACATTGGTATCTAAACGTTTGTTTTGTAATTTGGCGTCGTCAAGGGCAAGCTGTGCCTGCTCTAGCGCTAATTTATACGGGCCTGAGTCTATTTCAAACAATACATCGCCAGCTTTTACGGTTTGATTATTATTAACCAATACCTTAGTAACACGGCCACTTATTTGCGGGGCAATTTGCACCACAGGATGATAAACCCGCGCTTGCGGCGTTACCGGCATAAACATGTCGGCAATTAAATAGTAAATAAATATAACAACAAAACCCGCTAACGAAAGCCTGACATAACGAGTAAATTTTTGATCTGGTGTCATTGTCTCTCTTACTCTTTACTTTGATTTTTAATACAGTTTAGTGCGTTTTTTTCCATATTGACGATGCCATATGCAAGCGCATCGAGTTGCTGTGTGCTTAGCCCGCTGTATAGCTGGCTTTTAATATCAATGAGTTTTTCGTTTAGCGACTGTAAAATTGCGCCACCTTGATCGGTAAAGTAAATTTTTTTACTGCGTTTATCGTGCTCATCAACTTTACGGGTAATTAATAGCTGCTCTTCTAATTGCTTTAATGTGCGAGTAAGCGAGGGCATTTCTATTCCTAAACTCTGCGCAAGCTCAAGCTGCGTTATGCCCTCGCCCAACATATTTATATGGGTTAGCGCCGTCCAGCGCGATTGCGTAAGCCCTAAAGGTTCTACAGCTAAAGTGATGGCCTCGCGACACAGCCTATGAACCCGCCCCATGTTACCAATAATGGTTAAATCGAGCGTTTCGTGAAAAGGTTTTTGAGTAGTCATAATCACCTCAAATTAGTTAGCATGCTAAGTATTTTAGCATTAGTTAGCGTGCTAAGTAAATATTGAGAGGGGTTGCAAATAAAAAAGCCCCAAAGCTGGGGCTAAATAAACTTGTGGATTTAAAAATTAAGGAGGTTAGCAGGGGAGTACTGATCGGTAAGCACTTTTGTATTGGCAGGCCAATCTTGCTTGTTTTTGGTACTTTGCATATAGGTACTAATTGCTTTTAAATCTACATCGTATTTTTTTAAACGCGGGTTAAGTGCTTTAATACGCTGATTAATTTGCGCCTCAGTAGGCATAGAGTTTACACCCGCTAAAATAATACGGTTAGAGCGATTAGCACGGCTTACGTTAATAAAATCGCTAAACACGGCGTGGTAAGTTGCCGACTCATGTTCGTATAATTTACTGCTCGAAAACGTATTAGCGGCAATAACACCGCCCTCGGCCAATACGCTTTTTACCTCTTCAAAAAACTCTTTGGTGAGTAAGTGCTCAGGAATATAATCGCCGTTAAACGCATCAAGAATAATCCAATCGTACTTTTGCTTTTTAATGGCTGCGCGCTTTATAAATATACGCCCGTCTTGCACGCTTGAGGTGACCGCATCGTTTTCTATAAAGTTAAAATAGTTACGGGCTACTTTTAAAACAGCGGGATCTATTTCAACATTATGAATTTTAGCTGCAGGGTAAAGCGCATGAATGACATTAGAAAGCGTACCGCCACCTAGGCCAATAATAAGCACATTTTTAGGGTTATCGGTTACTAAAAGGCTGGCAAACGTAAGTTTTGTGTAGTTAAAAACCAGTTTGTCGGGGTTGTTTTTGTACATACAGCTTTGGCTGGTTTGGCTACTTTTTGTATTAAATTTTAAGCAGCGAAGGTCATGTGTTTCATCAACAATAATATTGCGATATAAAGAACGCTCCTCGTGCACTACATTACTGTGCGCCGCAACCGAAAACAGTACCGCTAAAAATAATAAATAGTTACGCATGGGCAAGCTCCTTATTACCAGCAAGGCTATTAACAGTAATTGCCAGCACACCTAACAGGCCCAAGGTTAACGCAAAGGCACTTATAATGGTGTTTACATCAAACGCCAGTACAAAGTAAAACGAGGTAATAATAGTCCCTAAGGCGCTACCCAACGTGCTTACAAAATATAAAATACCCGCAACTTGGCCACTTTTATGGCTGTCGGTGACTAATAAACGCACCGAGTAAGGCGAGATCATGCCTAAAATAACGGTAGGAATAAAAAACAAAGCCGTAGAGGCAAGTAACGAGCCGTAGCGTGTATCTTCGATGTGGGTAAAAATAAACTCCATTATTGGCTGCGAAAAAAGCGCAATAGGCACCACCATAATACTGGCAGTTAAAAATATTAAGCCATATTTTGTAAGCGATGCATTTTTAGTACTTAGCTTACCGCCGAGTAAATACCCAAAAGAAAGGCTAAGCATAAATACGGTAATTATGCTGCCCCAAATGTGTACACTACTGCCAAAAAAAGGCGCTAAAATACGCCCGCCTAATAGCTCAATACCCATAATGCAAAAGCCACTGCAAAAGGCTAAAAAATAGATTAACGCGTTTGTTTTTATACTCATGTAATTATCGTTATGTAACCTAAAGAGATCTCCATACTAACGTGATGGCTCGGCAGTCGCTAGTGCATTAATTAATCGCTCTGTGATTTTTTAAAAAGTTGTTTTGTTATAAAGTAACACATGTTAAACTTATTGTTATAATATAACACCTTCGATTTCCCTATTATCATGAAGTATTCTTTAGTTTATTTAGCCTGCTTAGGCATAAGTGCGCAAACAGTGGCGCAAGAGCAAAACGACGAAATTGAAAAAATATCGGTTACTTATAAACAAGCATACCGTGGCGATATTCCTCAAAAGCAAATGCCGCAATCTATTGTAAGTGTTAGCAGTGCTGCGCTTGATCAAAAAGGCATTACTAAATTACAAGACGCGCTCGATTTTTCGGCCAGTATTTCGCGCAAAAATAACAGTGGCGCACTATGGGATAGCTTTTCTATTCGGGGCCTTTCGGGTAACGAAAACATGCCATCAGGCTATTTAATTAATGGCTTTAGCGGTGGGCGTGGTTTTAGCGGCCCGCGTGATGTATCTAACATTGATTACATTGAAGTATTAAAAGGCCCTGGCTCAGCACTTTATGGGCGCTCAGAGCCCGGCGGTACTGTAAATATTGTGACTAAAAAACCTCAGTTTGAGCCGCAAGGTGAGCTAAAACTAAGCTTAGGCAGCGACAGTTTTAATCGCGTTGAAAGCGATTACACAAACGGCATAAACGACACCACCGCGTTTAGAATAAATGGCGCGTGGCAAGATAGCGACAGCTACCGCGATGAGGTGTACACCAATAAAAAGGTAATTACGCCGTCTATTTATCATCAAATAAACGCATCAACCAGTGTGACTTATGAGTTTGAATACGTAGATTTAGCGCAGTTATTTGACCGTGGTGTTGTCGTACTTGATAACGATTTTGACACCGTACCAAGCTCGCGTTATTTAGGTAACCCAAACGATGGCGACACGCAGGTGTATTCACGCGGGCACCAAATTACTTTAAATCACGATATTAACGATGAATGGTCGTTAGTGGCCGGTGCAAACTACCGCAGCTCTACGTTAACGGGGTTTTCGTCAGATGCAGAGCTTTCGCCATCGCGCCAATCGCTATTTGATGATGGCCGCACACTTACTCGCCAGCAGCGTTATCGCGACTACGAAGTAGAAGATTTAAGTGTAAAGTTTGAGCTAAGCGGCAGTGTAGACACAGCCGGTATTACGCATCATTTATTAATAGGTGCCGATGCATACAAGTACGATTTACGTACAGCGCTTTCTCGCTATCGAGGCGGTAACGGCACTTATACCGTTGATATTTTTGAGCCAAATTACGATGTAGAACGCCCAGCAGTAAGCCTGCTTTACGAAAACGACGAAGAGCAAAAGGCGTACGGTATTTATGTTCAAGACCAAATGGATATTACCGACAAATTTAAGCTATTAGTGGGCCTAAGGTTTGACAGCGTAGACCAAGATATTTTAGAAACCAACAGCGGCGTGTTTTCGACCAGCTCTGAAAGCCAAGTAAGCCCTCGTGTTGGCGTAGTGTACGAGCTAAATAACGCAATCACTTTTTACAGCAGTTACTCAGAAGGCTTTTTACCACTGAGCGGCACAGATGCAAGCGGCGACCCGTTTGGTTTTGAATACAGCGACTCGTTTGAAGTTGGCGCTAAGTTTGAATACTTAGGGATAAACGGTACTGTGGCATTTTTTGATGCGTCTAAAAGTAATATGTTAGTGGCAGACCCTGTAAACGTTGGTTTTTCAGCGCCTATTGGTAAAGCCGATAGTAAAGGGTTTGAGCTTGATTTAAATACCTATATTACTGATGCAACGGCGTTTAACTTATCGTACGCCTACATAGACGCCACCACAGCAAACGACATTATTAATGCCGATTGGGGCGTGCCAATTGAAAAAGGCAGCCCGCTGGTTAATGTACCAAAAAATAACTTAAACCTTACGCTTAGCCACCAAACAGCGTTAATGGGTAAAGAGCTTGAGTTTGGTGCAAGCTACCAATACACCAGCAGCCGTTTAGGTGATGCCGCCGATTTAAGCTTTAGGTTACCGAGCTACCAATTAGTAGGCGTGTTTGGCAACGTTAACTTAACCGAGCAAACCGAGCTTAATATAAGTGTTAATAACATTTTTGATGAAGATTACGCCGAAAGCAGCTACAACGCTTTATGGGTTTACCCAGGCGCGCCAACTCAATTTAAAATGTCGCTAGCGTATAACTTTTAATAGCTAGCAAATTAAAGTTTTCATCCTAAAGCGTCTTAATGTAGTGGTTAAGGCGCTTTATATTTTTAAGCGCTTTTTTATAAAGAATGCATAAGTTTATTAAGCCAACCATCGGCCTTTGAAGGTTTGTATATCATTACAATGCTTTCACTGTAGTGACTGTTAACCCCCTTTACAGTTAATTTTGTAAGCCCTAAATCGTCAATCACAAAGTTAGGTAAATACGCCAAGGCCAAGCCACTTTGTACCACCTCTATTAATGCACTGTAATCGCTACATCTAAATACAATATTGCGCGGTGCAATATCATCTTGCCAGCCGTCGGAACCTATACCTTGCTCAAGGCCGCACAGGGGTGAAAACAATGGGCATGCAAAAGCAAGCTCTAGTAATTGATTTTTATTAAGCGTTAAAGAGCCAGTTTGTACTAGCTGATGCCCGGCGGCCGCAGCCACACTAAACCCAGTATTAAATACATCAACCGCTACTAAATTAGTATGTGAGCTGTTATTTAATGCCTCGCGAGTTACTAGCGCAATATGCGCCGCGCCTGATGCAACTTGGCTTATGGCTTCACCTTCAAATACATTATTAATACGTACCGAACAGGGCAGGTTGCTCAGGGGGGTAAGTAACTTTTTAAGGCCACTTTTAAGTAAAATTGCAGGGCCTGCAATAACTGCATTAAATTTATGATTATCGCTTTTAAAGCGGCTAGTAAGCTGCTGGTAATTATGAACTAAATCGCTACTGTGCTTAACAAACTCTTTGCCTTTATCATTAAGTACTAAGGTTTTGCCCACACGATTAAACAGCTCTGTGGCTAAGTTTGCCTCAACCTTTTTTAGCGTTTTAGACAGCGCCCCTGGGGTAATATTAAAATGCTTAGCGGTTGTGTGCAGGTTTTGCGAACCCGCCATATGAATTACTTTTTCAATGTCATCTAAATGCATAGCGCCAAACCGTATTGATTAAAAGGAAACAACTAACAACTTATTATCGATTATTTATATATATAAATCAGCTTATAGTGACGTTATATTTATTTTTGAGCATTAACATGAAACACATACTGCTAATTTTTATTTTATTATCGAGTGCAGCGCACTCAAATACACCTCAACACAAATCACACAAAACCCACAGCTATAATGGCTTTCATGGCATGGCGCTTATATTAGCCGGCGATAAAGTACTTGCCAGCCACATGCCTTTATACGCCCCCCCACACAACTACCAAATAGTGTATGAAGTAACTACCAATGACACCCATCTTAAAATAATCAAAAAAGCACTAAACGAGTCACTAAAAAAACAAAGTCAGATCACCATTTTACCAAACAAATTTGATTTAAATTTATTAATAAATAAGCTGACACCCACTTTAAATACTACTGTGTTTAATGGCCATTTTGAGCGCGGAGGTAAGGCTTTGTTTTCGACAAAGCTGACCTTTAAAAATCCGTTATATGTAAAAAAGATCGCTATAACACAACCTGAAAAAGAAGAGTTTGATTTAATAAAGGTTTCAGCAGAGCAGGGGGTGGTAATTCATAAAATACAAAGTAAACCAAGCTATGACTCACTTAGTTTAGTAGCACTAACTAACGGAAAATATAATGGTCAGTTAAAATGTGATGCGCCAGTAACCACAACGCTTGCAAGTAAGCTAAAGGCCTGTTTTAAAAGCGTACCAAGCTATTTAGAAACTCACGATTTTGCAGTTAATTAAAAAATTATAGCAGCGCTTTAGCTTAAAAAGCGCTGCTATATAAATTACTTAACGTTAAGAGCATATACATTTGCCTGAACGTATTCGCCGTTTAACAATTTTATTTGCGTTAAAATGCGTGAGTACGCATCGCCTTCAAATTCATCGAGCACATGCCAGTGATCTTTTAAATTAGTTGAGCTAAACACATAGCCTTTTATCTCTTGGCCTGTTTCGTCTAATACCAGTGCAGGAAAGCCCATTTTGGCGCCCCAGCCCTCGTTAATTAAATTGCCAACTACACTGCCTTGCTCAAACGTACCGCCAATATTGGCAAGAATATGTTCGTTCGGATGCCCTGGGCACAAGGTACCATAAACAAATAACGCTTCTAACACATAAACTCCTAAATTAAGGCTAATGATTATGTTTAGCTAAGCTAAAGCTTAACTAGGTATGAAAAAAATCCCGAGTGAAATTTTACTCTTACAATGACACCCACCTTTATTTTTGCACTTTACGCAATAAGCATCTACTTTTTTAATTGGTTCATCAAAAACTAGGTGCTACATGGCTATTGCAAGAAAACGCCAAATCAGTTTGGCAGATACAAAATATTATCACTGTATTTCGCGCTGTGTACGTCATGCTTATTTATGCGGCGAGGATTCATTAACGGGTAAATCCTACGAACACAGAAGGGGCTGGGTAGAACAAAAGCTATTTAGCCTCGCTAAAATATTTTGTATTGATATATGTGCTTATGCAGTTATGAGTAATCACACGCATATTGTGCTTTATGTTGATGATAAAAAAGCAAATAGGTTAAATGACAAAGCTATATTGCTACGCTGGCATAAGCTATGTAAAGGCACACCACTTACACAAAAATTTTTACAAGGTGAGAAGCTTAGCAGTACAGAGCGATACTTTTTAAGCCAAACTATTATTCAATACAGAGAAAGGTTATCTAGCATTAGCTGGTTTATGCGCGTTTTAAACGAACACATTGCTCGTAAAGCAAATAAAGAAGATAAATGCACTGGCCGATTTTGGGAAGGGCGATTTAAATCACAAGCTCTCCTTGATGAAGCAGCCCTTGCAGCTTGCATGGCTTACGTTGATTTAAACCCAATAAGAGCAAAAGTAGCTAAAACCCCCGAGTGCTCAAACTTCACCAGCGTGCAAAAGCGCATTCAGGGCGCTAAAAACGCAAAACAACCCAAACAACTTTTAAAATTTGCAGGTAAACCCTGTAAATTTATGCCTAAAGGTTTACCGTTTGAGCTTAAATGTTACCTCGAATTAATTGAGCTGACAGGCCGTATTATTCGCGATGACAAACCAGGTTTTATTGAAAACACACAGCTCCCTTTATTAGAAAGAGTAAACGTAGCACCAGAGAATTGGTTAAAACTCACTAAAGACTTTACACGCGTATTTCATGGCGCTGTAGGTAAGCCGCAATCACATGTAGGTTACTGCGAGCATTTAAATAAAAAGCGACGAGTTAATTTTAGTAATTGCGAAAAGCTACTAGCCTAAAAAACCCTTCTTTCATTTAAAAAACAGCCTAAATGCTGGTTTCAGCGTGCCCTAAATTTAGTTAACTACATAAATAGCAGCACATTTTTAAAATAACCGCAGTATATACCTTTTAATATGCCTTGAGCTTACGTGTTTTTAAATTAGGCATTTAATTAAGTCGTTTTTTTGAAATAGTTAAAGTGGGTGTCATCTTAAATAAATTATATTCTTGTGAAGAATTTAAGATGGGTGTCATTTTAATTGAGTTTATATTTCATATAAAACAGCCTCGCTACAAGAATTAAAAGTAAGGCAATTTTGCCAGCAGCTTAATAAACTTTAGCTTGCTAATAAAAGCGGCTTGTAGGGCAGTTAGTGTGTTTAAGCTTGCTCGCTAAAATTGGCTTGGTATTTTTTGGTTAATATCAAAACAATAACGGCCAGTAATAAAGGCAAAAACGACGCCCATAAAACGGTGTGCCAACCGTACGCTCTTAATAACCCACCTGATGAAAAAGAGCCTACCGCCATTAAGCCAAACACTATAAAGTCACTAAACGATTGAGCACGGTTTTTTTCTTCTGGCTTGTGCGTTTCTAGCACTAATGCGGATGCCCCTAAAAAGCCAAAATTCCAACCTATGCCTAACAAAATTAATAGCGCGTAAAAGTGATATACACCTTCACCTAAAAAGCCTATAGCTGCTGAAATTGCAGTTAAAATAATACCAAAAACAGAAATACGAGCAGCCCCAAAACGTGCAATGAGCTTACCGGTAAAAAAGCTAGGTGCATACATAGCAATAACATGCCACTGCATTCCTAAGTTTGCTGACTCTTGGCTATGCCCGTGCATATGCATTGCCAAAGGTGCCGATGTCATTAAAAAGTTCATCACCATATACGATGCTGCACCACAAATAACCGCGCTTATAAATCGTGGTTGCAAAGCAATTGTTCTCAATGGTCTTCCTGAATATGCTTGATTTGCTAAAGGCTTAGCCAATTTAACGCCAAACAAAATAACACCAGCGAGAGCCGCGCCAATGGCTTGCGCAATAAATGTGGCAGCAAACATTTTGTCTGACCACAGGTGCATGGTATGCGTTACTAACTGCGAGCCAATAATACCTGCAGCTACGCCACCTGCCATAACCATAGAAAGCGCTTGCGGGCGTTTATTTTCGGGCACACCATCGGTTGCAGCAAACCGAAATGACAAGGCCACTGCCGCATAAGCGCCGCCCAAAAGCGCAGACAAACAGTACAACCAAAAGCTGTCTATATACAACGCAATAGTCGCTAATAGTCCGGTTAAAACACCCGCGCTAGTGCCTGCCATAAAGGCTGCACGCCGGCCATATTTTCGTGCTAATTCACCGGCGGGTAAAACACACAACGCCATTCCTAAAACAAAAATAGAAACAGGTAAAGTGGCTAAAAGTGCAGTAGGAGCAAGCAAGCTGCCCACTACCGCACCTGTTGCATATAGCACAACGCTATTAGCCCCAGAAAGTGCCTGGGCTAACATTAAACGCCATAAGTTAGCTGTTTGAACTTGAGGGTCGCTTTGCTCAAGCCTATCTGAGTCTATAGCGTTTAATTTTTCCATGATTTCACTTTTCTAAAAGTATTGAAGGCGCTTAAAAGCGATTTATGGTTGAGGTATTTAAATGTCTAACGCCACTAAAAAGCGCGATACCATGTTGTAAGCAGCAACCGTTGCTACCGCTTCTACTGTTTGCGTTTCGCCAAATAGTGCTTTTAAACGTTCAATAACGTCGCCATCAACATTTACTTTAGTGGTTGATTGCTCAGTAAGCTCAAGCAAAGCCAGCTCCTGCTCAGAGAATAACTCAGCATTTACTACCACACTTTTAAGAGCCGTTGCTTTTTCATCGCTACCGCCAGCCTGTATGTATGCAGGGTAGTGCACATTCCATTCAAAATCGGCTTTGTTTAATACCGCTACACGCAGCATAATAAGTTCGCGATACTCAAGCGATAAGCCAAAGTTTGCTCTAACGCGCCCTAACAGCTCATTCCAGCCTTTAGCTAAAGGAAAGCTTTTTAGTAGTACTCTATCTATGCCTATTAGTTCACCGTTTGGACGACGACCTTGCATTTCGGCTAGTAGTTCGGCTGGGGCTTGCTCGCCATCTTGCCATGGCGTTACTCTTACTTGTGACATAATGTTTACTCCTAATTAAACGCCACTTTAGTCATTAAAGTGGCTAACTTGGAGCGAAAGCTTACGGGGAATGAACGTACTTAACCACAGAGATTATCTTTTACCATGGTAAATATTTTCTTTATTGCTGTATTTTATCAAAGTACTCCTGAGCTTTAATCTCTTTTAGCCCGCGGGTTTCCTACCTCTTTAAACAGCCATTCTTTAAATGCGTGTATTCTTGGCAGTTCAGCACATTCGGGGCGGTAAATAACGTAATACGCCAAAGGCGATTCAAAATAAATATCAGGGAATAACCTGACCAATCGCCCTGCGGCTAGATCATCTTTAGCCATAACACTGCGTGCTAACGCCACGCCGTGACCATCAATAGCTGATTGCAATACAGCCGCTGAGTTATTTATTTGAATGCTTTTAGTGGTTAAAGGGCCTGTTACTCCGGCTTTTTTTAACCACGCCGACCAAGACGGAAACCCCGTATGGTCATCCATTGATTGATCGTGTATTAGGGTTTCGTTCAATAATTTATCTATGGTGTTTAAGCGGTTTGAGTCTTCTAAAAACTTAGGTGAGCATACCGGGTATACCTCTTCATCCATTAGTTTTTCTGCGTTCAAGCCTTGCCAAGTGCCTACACCAAAGCGTATGCCTATATCTATACGCTGCTCAGTAAAATCAACAGGTTTTAAATTAGTATTTAAATTTACACTGGTTTGCGAGCATATCTCTTGAAAGAAATGCAACCTAGGTAATAACCACTTGGCGGCAAATGCGGGGCTTACTGCCACTGTTAACGCGCCACTTATGGCGTTGTCTTTTAAAATGTCTAGCCCTTGGGCAAGTTTATCAAAGCCTTCGCGTATTAGTGGCAGGGCACTTTGCGCGGTTTCGGTGGTTACTAGCCGTGTTTTACCTGAGCTCATTCTATGAAACAGCGGCGTGTCGAGCCACTCTTCTAATGTTTTTACCAGCTGCCCAACGGCTGCAGGCGTTACATTTAGCTCTTCAGCTGCCGCTGAAAAACTTTGGTGCCTTGCGCTTGCTTCAAACGCTTTTAATGCATTGAGGTGTATAGGTGATTTCATACGATAAACTTTTTCTTTACTGATGATTCAGATTATCTCGTTTGTTAAAGCAAGTAAATAAGTAAAAAATACCGCCCAAGCCAACCAGCAAGTTACTTGCTATTAGGCAACCCAATACTTTTTATTTATATAACAAATACAGCGCTTAGTGGCGCTTGGAGCAATAAACATGACTAAGCAATTTTTAGGTAAAAAATTACTCGTTATTGGTGGTACTAGCGGAATGGGTTTTGACACGGCTCGATTAATTTTAGAGCAAGGCGGCCACGCTGTTATTGTTGGCCACCGTAAAGAAAAAGCCCAAGCAGCAAAAGAGCAGTTATCAGCTTTAGGAACTGTTGAGGTGTTAACCGCTGATTTAACCAGCGACGAAGGCGTGCAAAACTTAATTAACACACTTTCACAAGACCACGCAGACGTGGATTTACTGGTAAATGCGGCCGGTGTGTTTTTCCCTAAACCATTTTTAGAGCACGAAGCGGCTGATTACGATCAGTACATGCAAATTAACCGCGCACTATTTTTTATTACACAAAAAGTAGCCGCTAATTTAGTGGCAGCAAAACGCGCAGGCGCCATTGTAAATGTGGGTTCTATGTGGGGTAAGCAAGCTATTGCAGCTACACCATCGTCAGCGTATTCAATGGCTAAAGCGGGCTTACATGCGCTAACTCAACATTTAGCAATGGAATTAGCCGCGCACAACATTCGCGTTAATGCAGTATCGCCAGCGGTTGTACAAACGCCAATTTACGAAGGTTTTATTCCTAAAGCACAAATAAACGATGCCCTACAAGGCTTTAACAGCTTCCACCCAATTGGCCGTGTAGGTAAAAGCGAAGATGTCGCCAATACCATTGCGTTTTTACTCAGCGACAAAGCCGCTTGGGTAACGGGTGCTGTATGGGATGTTGACGGCGGTGTAATGGCTGGTCGTAATTAATACGTAATTTTAAAGCCCTCGATGGGCGCAAATTTATAGAGCAATAATGTATGTTATTGCTCTTGTTTAATTTAGGTTGGATAAATACGAGTCAATTCAGATTTTTCACAACACGCTTTAATGCTGCCAACTCAATATCGTTGGCAAACATCGCCTCAGGCGGGTGTTGAGCGGGTAATGCTCGACAGAATAGGCGCTGAAAAAGCCAGAGCAACAAGCGTAGTGCGCTACGCGCCTGAGTCTACTTTTCCAAGTCATGCTCACCCAGGTGGTGAAGAAATAATGGTACTTTCGGGCACTTTTTCAGATGAGTCGGGCGACTACCCACAAGGCTTTTATTTACGAAACCCGCCAGGGTCTTCACATGCACCTAAAAGTAAAAGTGGCGCAACCATTTTTGTAAAACTGTGGCAAATGTGCGTAACAGAAACCGCCCCAGTGCGCATAAATACACACGATCCGGCTACGTGGATAACCCAAAATAATCGCCTAATATGCCCGCTTTATCAAGATGATAACGAAGTAACTAAACTGGTAAAGTTAACCCCGCAACAGCCCCTATTTGATAACCTAAAAGCACATAATGCCTTAGAGCTATTTGTACTGGGCGGCAGCGTAATACACAACGAGGTAGAATATTCAAAAGGAAGCTGGCTAAGGCTGCCAAGCACGAGTAAAGCGTTAATATCTGCGGGAAATAACAGCGCTACAATTTACCTAAAAGTAGGTAATTTTAAAAACATAGGCTGTGGAGGCTAAATAATGCGTACAAAAATTGCGATTATAGGCGGTGGGCTAAGCGGCGTGTATGCAGCTTACCAGTTAGAGCAATCCGGCATTACCGATTACATATTGCTTGAAGCCAGAGACCAATTAGGTGGCCGTATTATGGACTTTACAAGCCTGTCGCAAGCGACAACAAATAACTTTGACCTTGGCCCAACGTGGTTTTGGCCAGAGTTTCAGCCGCAATTAAATGCGATTATTAAAACCCTAAACCTAGAAACATTTGCCCAGTACGAGCAAGGCAATACGTTAGTAGAGCGCTCACATACACAACCGCCCACAGCAATGCCCGGTTATACGCATGCGCCTACGTCTATGCGGTTAAAGGGTGGCATGGGCACACTTATTAATGCCTTACATGCAAAGCTTAGCAACAAACAAATAGTGACCGGCGCTTTGGTTAAAACAATTACCCACCAACACGGTAATATTGAAGTTAGCTTTAGCACCTCAAACACAACCGATAATAAAGTAAACGTTGAGCACGTAATGCTTGCGCTACCACCACGCTTAGCCGCAAGCCAAATAACATTTACCCCCGCATTGCCAAGCGATTTAGTAACGCAGTGGCAAAATACCGCAACCTGGATGGCACCCCACGCTAAGTATATTGCAGTGTACGATACGCCATTTTGGCGTAAGCAAACGCTCTCGGGCAGCGCCCGCAGCAGCGTTGGGCCAATGGCAGAAATACACGATGCATCAAACCCACAAGGCCAAGCCGCATTATTTGGTTTTATTGGCATACCCGCCGATGATCGAAAACGCATTAGTAATGAAGATTTAATCGCCCATTGCAGAGCGCAGTTAGTCAGGCTTTTTGGCACACAAGCCGCTACACCCAAAGCCGATATTATTAAAGACTGGGCGCAAGACCCACTCACAGCAACACATTTAGATACACATGCTGCGAATACACATGCACCAGCACCTTACATAACCGCGCAAAATGGCCCATGGCATCAAAATTTAGTCGGTATTGGCAGCGAATGGTCGGTGCAATTTCCGGGCTATGTAGCTGGTGCGGTTGATGCAGCAAACATAGGCGTTGAGCTGTATTTAAAAAATGTTAAAGCGTGATGTGTAGAGGCTGAGGTTTGAGCTTAGTGCTTTAATGGATAGCTCATAACGGCAGCTGATGGGCGGTTATGAGCGTTCAAGAAACAGCCATCATTATAGTGATTTAAACAGATTAACTTATTCGTTTTTAAACTTCCTAAATATCCACACATTCAGCCCAATTAGCAACATAACAATTAATGTTAGAATTGGAGGCTTTGATTGTAATGGTAAAAACTCAGCAGTTACCTCTGGAATCATGTGAACATACACTGCGACAAACATAATAGATAGCGCTAATAGTGATGAGCAATAAAATACTTTTCTTATTATATTTTTTGTTAGAACCTTGGATAAAGTAAGCACAATCAAAAACCCTAAACCTGCTGAAATTTCACCTAATTGACCAGCCCACCTAGCTATCTCGGGTAATGGCAGTCCACTCAAAGCTATTTGTTTAGTAAACATAGTATTGAACGGCTCAAAGAACTTTACTGTGCCAGCCATAATTAAAAAAATAGCTAACAAGCCGGTTAATAGCTTTTGCATGATGGCCGAAGGGTTCATCGCTGAATGGCGTAACGCCAGCCACATTAACCCGACAATAACGAATACACTCGATATTAGTGATACTTCTAGTAATAATTGTTTCCCCATTTCATTTTTCCTATATTTTATGGTGAATTATTTCTCTTCAGATTCTAATAATACTTTGCTAACAAAAAGCCGAACTGTTGGTGCAACTACAGCTAAAAGCAATAGTGCAGAAGGAATAACTTCTCCTATAGAGTATGACCATGCACTCATAAATGAGACATCGTCAGACACCATTTTCCTGGCCATAATAGCCGTCATGCCCAAAAGCATTGAAGGTAAAACCATTGAGGCTATTAGCGGATATTTAAATTTTTGAGGGAATTTTTTCATATTGGTCACACCTTGAATAATTTAGAGGGCATATTTTAAAGCCTTGCCCTTATTTCAAAAATAGCTATTATTGAAATTTATAAATTCATATTTGAATGATTAGATATTATGGATGCAAAAGAGCTCGGCAATTTATATTGGTTTTGCCTGTCAGTAGAGTGTGGTGGTTACGCCCCGGCTAGTCTTTTAGCTACAGCCTCTGCCCCGACGCTTTCTAGGGCTGTGAGTCAGTTAGAAGAAAAAGTAGGTGAGAAACTCATTCATCGACATGCCAAAAAATTCCAACTCACTAATGCAGGTGAAGAATATTACCGACGCTTTGCTCCTATTTTCAAACAAGTTGATGAACAATGGCTCAACCTTTCTAATACACAGGCAACATTAACGGGTGAGATTTATGTATCGTGTCCAGAGCCTTTCGCTGATTATTTTCTTCAGAATCTAGCAATCGAATTTATGACAGAACATCCCGGTGTTAAAATCCACATTAGTTTCTCTTCTGACACTGAAAACTATATTGATGAACGTATTGATCTCGCGATTGTTACTACACCGAGCAATATACCTACATTAATTCAAAAACCCTTATTTCAAACTGAGCTAGTCTTAGCTGCATCACCCAAATACCTTAAAGCTCAAGGTATTCCCAATAATATAGAGTCATTACTTGAACATAATTTACTTGCAGGAAATACTATACCTTTTTGGGAATTTAAGTACCAAGGTGTAACTACAAAGCTACCTGTAATGGCTAAGTATTCAATAAATAGCCTCCGTTTAATGATTAATGCAGTTAAAGCGGGCATAGGGATAGGCTTGATACCGAAAGAAGTGTTAGAATTTGAAAAAGACGCAGTGCTACAGAGGGTATTGCCCGATGTAGAGTGCCCGAAAGGCAAAGCTTATATTGTATGGAGTGATCGTCAGTTGATTGCTAGTAGGGTGGTCGCATTTAGAGAAAAAATAATTCAAAAAATGGATAAACCATCAGACTTATTTAAATCCATAGTGAGTTAGTTTTGCTAGAACAGATTAAGTGCTAAATACATTAAAAAGATAAGTCTAATAGACCGCTATTGGCTATTATAGTATTGATGACGTTGATAAAAATAAGCGCTTAAAGTCAGTACAACTTCTCATTTTGCTTCTGGCTCTAACAATATTTTCGTCACAAGGAGTTTAATCGTTGGTGCGACAACTAATAATAGCATTATTGCAAAAGGGATAATTTGCTCAATAGAGTTAATCCATGCACTGATAAACGAAGCCTCATCAGGCAGGGTTTTATAGGCCATCACCCCAGACGTTCCTAGCAACATTGAAGATGACACCATAGAAACAGTAAGTGGATATTGATACTTACGCGGAATTTTTTTCATGCTTGCTCCAAGGTGTCATTAAAATTCAGCTTACTGAATAGAAAGTAAATAGCTAAGTCCTAATACAGAAATAATACCAAAGCTTGCCATGGTCCATTTTCTTCTATCTTTCTCTGCTATAACGACAAAAAAAAATAACAGTGCTTGAGAGTAGATAGCCGTATAACCCTTAGCTATTAGCTCAAGATTTACTATGAAAAATCTTTCAAGATAATATTGTCTGCGTAGCTTTGGTAAGCACCTTCAATCATCTTAGCCATATCGTCTGGGAAGAGTAAAAAGTCGCCTTTTTCAAGAGAGTCTATAATGCCTTCAGAGACAGACTCAGCACTTGCTAAGTTATCAAAGCCAGCTCTTTTTCCCATATCTGTTTCAATTGGGCCTGGGTGAACACTAAGTACCTGAACGCCTTTTTCGGCAAATGCGTCTTTCAATCCTTGTGTGATTGAGTAGGATGCAGCTTTAGATGCCGAGTAAGTGGTTTCCTGAAGAAAGTTTTTCATCGATACCACAGAATTCAGTTGGACTAACGCACCTTTATTACGTTCAAGCGCTTTTGCAAAGGCGTTAGCGATACGCACTAAACCATAAACATTAACGTCTATTTCCCTAGCTAAAGACTCAAAAATATTCTCTGCTAAAGGTGTAGTCGACAGCATTATACCTGCGTTGTTAACTACAAGATCGACATCAGTAGCCTCAGCTGCCGCTTTGTTAACTGAGTCGGTGCTTGAAATATCCGTCTGGATAGTTGCTACTTTTTCACCGTATTGCTTTTCTAATGCTTTAGTTGACTCAGGATTGCGCACACCAAGATATACTTTTTTGGCACCGTGTTGCAGAAGTGACTCAACAATGGCTTTACCTATGCCACGATTTGCGCCGGTAACGAAAGCTACTTTGTCTTTAATGATAAAACTCATTTGATATTCCTTTGGTTTAGTATCCGTTGCGATTGCTAAAGTTTTATCGCAACGGAAAATTGATTAGGCTGTAATACAGTATTTACTATAACTGTGCAGTTATAACTCGTTACTTTTTAGTCCATTCAAATTTATTAAACATTGAATCTACTGGTGTTTCAGCAATGTGGTTTACATAGTTGCTGATCACTTTTTGTGATAACCCAAGAATGATTTCTAATACTTGTTGCTGCGCGTAACCTGCGGCAAAGAAAGCATCGACTTGTTCAGGTGTTACGTTGCCGCGTTGGCGTACGATAGCTAGCGTGAAATCTTGAAGCGCTTGTAGTTTCTCTGTTGGCATCGCTTCTTGGTTACGTAACGCCTCAGTTAAAGCGGCATCAACTTTCATTGAGTGTGCAATACCAGTATGAGCTGGCACACAATAATGACACTCATGCTCAACGTTAATTGTTTGCCACACTACAGTTAATTCTTCTGCGTTGAATGATGTTGCTGTAAATAACTGATGTAGCTGTGTATAAGCTTTTAATATTTCTGGTGATTCAGCCATTGCTGCATATAAGCCAGGAACAACACCCATTTGCTTTTTAGCGCCCTCTAAAATTGCTTTGCTTTTTTCTGGTGCTGTTTCTACTGTGTGTAATGTAAATTTGCTCATTTTTAATCTCCAATGACATAGGTTGTTTAGGGGTTGTCCCTATATAAAAAGGGAATAAATCTTGAAGCCCCTTAGTTGATGGAGTGAACTATATACCCACCTGAACGATCGTTCAAGCTATATTTGAGCGATCGTTCAATTATTTTAAATATGTAAATATAATCTATTGTATTTAAATGGATATTTGTCTTGAAATATTTTTGCTTTATTAGAAGTCACCTCTGCTGAGTTTAACTTTACCTAAAGATAAAATATAACTATAATTGAACGACTGTTCATTTAATGTTTTTAGGTGAAGTTATGGCAAAGACCACAACATTTGATCGCCAAGAAGTGATAGATAAGGCAACCAATCTTTATTGGAAGAAAGGCTTTCATGCAACATCAATGCGAAACTTGCAAGACGCGGTAGACCTTCGCCCCGGTAGCATATACTCAGCATTTGGTAATAAAGATGGTTTATTTAAGGAAGCCTTAGCTAACTATGCTGATATGAGCCTGTCACTATTACAGCAATGTAAAGACGAACATGATTCGCCACTTCATGCACTAAAAGCCTTTATGAAGTTAATAATAGTAGAGTCACAAAATAGTGCTCCAAATGGCATTTGTATGCTGTCAAAAACTATTTCAGAATTAACAGATGAGAATCAAGATTTAATTGATGTAACGAAAGCACATCTAGTTAATATATCCTCAGCATTGGTCAAATTAATTGAAGAAGCACAGACATTAGGTGAGGTGGATAAAAATAAAAATGCTGAAGATCTTGCTACCCATGTACAAATTCAAATAACAGGTTTACGTACTTTTGCTAAAATTAATAAAGACAAAAATAAGGTTAGTGCCATGATAGACGATATTTTTACGCATTATCCTTTTTAATAGGAGTTAAGGGTTAATCATATAGGTCTAAAGGATCAAACCTTGGCGGCCTACAACATGCTCCTGATCCTCTGAAAATGGCACTCTCTAGCTACTCAACAACATTAAATACTGTAATAATTGGCAAAGTATTTTACTGTGTCGGATGGCGCTTCGCTTATCCGACCTACACTGGCATATACCTAACAGCTCAAGTTAATCCCCCAAATTATTAATTCTCTTCACCGCCTTACATTTAACAGCAAAGCCATTTACACATTTGAGCGGGTTGACTCTATAAACCCTTTTACATAATCAAGCTGTAAGTCGTCATCGCGCACGCCTACATTCACGCTTTTTTGCAGCCCTTTATTACCTATGCGGATGCCTTTTATGCCTAAACGGCTTTCGTGCGATGACACTAGCCACTCGGGTAATGCTGCCACGCCACGATTGGCAGACACTAATTGCAGCATCATTTCAGTGCTTTCTATGGGTACTCTGCGTTTGGGTTGCACGTTAGCGGGGTCCAAAAATCGAGTGTATACATCTAAGCGGTTGTAGCCTACGGGCACGGTGTAAAGTATTTGGTTTTCGAGATCTTGTGCTGTAACAAATTCTTTGTTGTATAACGGGTTTTGCTCGCTCACGACAATACATAAATTGTAGTTAAACACCGACCTAAAGTTTAAGCCCTCTGTATTGATGGGGTCGGGGGTTATTAGCACATCTATTTCGTTGGCTTTGAGTGCTGCTATGCCATCAAATCTAAAGGCACTTTTTATTTCTACGTCTACCTCTGGCCATGCTTTTAAAAATTGCTGAATTTTGCCCATTAACCATTGCTCACACGGGTGGCATTCCATGCCTATACGCATGATTCCTCGCCGGCCTTGGGCAAACTCTTGTAATACGCGCTCGGCGTGCTCAAACTCGGTGACCATTTTGTCTGCAAGTGAAAGTAAATAAAGCCCCGCCTGAGAATACACCAGCGTATTGCCTTTACGGTGCCACAGTTTTACGCCAAATCGGCGCTCTAATTTAGCAATAGTATGGCTCACAGCCGACTGGCTTAAGTTTAAACTCTCGGCCGCGGCGGTCACGCTTTTAAGGCGATTAACCTCTTTAATAATGTGTAGATGATTACGTTCAAGCATTATGATTTATATTCATTCCAAAACCAGTTTTTACCATTGGTGTTCATAATGGTGTTTTGGTAATATTATCACATTACATACTCAAGTCTATGCACTTTGCTGTTGTGTTATGTATACGCACCAGCAAAACACCTAGCATTTAACGTATTACCAGGAGATACAGCCTATGTTTAGCGACTCTATCTATACTTTTATATTAATAGGTATAGGGGGCACAATAGTGTTAGATATTTACGCGGGGTTACTCGCTAAGTTTTTTGATTTACCTGCCACAAATTGGCGATTAGTTGGTCGCTGGGTGGGCCATATGAAATCGGGGCAATTTTATCAGCCTGCACTACCTAAGGCCGAAAAAATACCGGGTGAGCTTGGTATTGGTTGGGTTGTACACTACCTAATTGGCATAGCGTACGGGTTAATATTAATGGTGTGTGTAAACACGCAGTGGCTTGATTTGCCAACCATACTACCTGCATTACTTGTTTCGTGGTTTGGCATAGTTGCCCCCTTTTTTATTATGATGCCAGGCATGGGGGCGGGTATGGCCGGTGCAAAAACACCTAACCCCACCGTTACGCGCATAAAAAGCTTTGTAGGGCACACCATATTTGGCTTAGGCATGTTTTTAGCCGCACTGGTTTTAGCATAATTTTAAGTAGGAAAGCAGACTATGAACATTTTAAATTTAAGCACCTATTCTACGCATATAAAAATAGTGGGCTTATTAGCTATTGTTATTTCAATAGCTGCGTGGAGCACAGATTTATTAGGCATTGTGTATGCGTGCCCCTATTGTAGAGTGCAGCGCTCAGTAATAGGCCTGTTAGGCTTATTATTAATAACGCCTGCGGTTACACACTGGATAGGCAAATATTTTGCTTTAGTAATTGGTTTTTTTGGCGCAACAGTGGCCGCTAATCAGCACTTTATGGGCTGGAAAAAAATATCAGCAGGCACCTTTGAATTTAAAGATAACCTGTTAGTTGACCCATATATTTTATCGGCCTGTGCACTAACAGGTATTATTGGGCTCACTTATTTAGCAATAACAGCCGCAAAGTTACCTGCTAAAACGGTTTAACATTAAATACCGTAGCTAAAACCAACAAGGCGCACTTTTTATTAAAAGTGCGCCTTGTTTTTTTATATATAAATTTAATTTAGTTACGTTAAATCTGTTTTTTCTACGCGCTTAAAGCAATCTACTTATTACCACCTATCTAAAAATAACTCACAGGCTTCTAAAAGCTTTTCCCGTGCAATGCCGTCTCTTGATTGAATAGAAAGGCCATTAATAAAGGTATCTAAAATTAGCATAAATTGCTCTACGGGCATTTCTTGTTGCCACTCTTGCTGGGCTGTTCCGCGCTCTATGCATTTTACAAGCGCTTTACGAATATCGTTGCGTACCGACAGTGCCATTTGCTCAACTTCTTTATTTTCGTCGCCGCAGTTTAAGCCAGATAAAACAATCATGCAGCCCGATGGTTGCTTAGTTGAGGTTTGCATATGAATGGTTTTAAACACCATGTTTTTAATCGCTGCTTTTGCAGGAACCGACTCGTTTTCTAGCTCCGAAAAGGTCTCTCCACAGGTGCTGGTATAAAGTGCTAAACATTCACTGTATAGAGCTTGCTTTGAGCCAAATGCTGCGTAAAAACTCGCAGATGAAATATTGCCTAACACTTTGCGTAGCTCAGCTAAAGAAGTGGATTCGTAGCCTTTTTGCCAAAACAAATCCATTGCACTTTTTATTGCATCTTCACGGTTAAACTGGCGTGGGCGTCCGGTTCGGGCCATATAAATCACCTCAAGTAAGTAAATTTTAAATAAGTGTATTGTTAGTTAAAACACTCAAGCCCGAAATACTAAGTATTGTCGGGCATTGTGCTGATCATATCATAAGTTTTAAATACAGTTGCTGTGCTAAGCACCTAAGCGAGTAAAGTATTGCTCTACATCTAGTGCAGCTTTACACCCAGAACCTGCAGATGTAATTGCCTGCCTATAATGGTTATCGCTTACATCACCTGCGGCAAATACGCCGGGAATATTAGTTAATGTTTCACCATTTTCAAACCCAGAATACACATTAATGTAGCCATCGCTCATATCAAGCTGATCTTTAAAAATATGTGTATTAGGCTGATGCCCAATGGCAATAAACACGCCATTAACGCTCAGTGTTTCTCTATCTTGCTCCGGTAACGTTGATTTAATAGTAATTCCTGTAACGCCGTTAGCGTCACCCACTATTTCATCTACTTGGTTATTCCACTTAATAGTTACTTTACCTTGCGCTACTTTATCAAATAGGCGCTGTTGTAAAACCTTTTCGGCACTGAGTGAATCACGACGGTGAATAAGCGTAACGTGCGAGGCAATATTAGCTAAATATAAAGCCTCTTCAACAGCGGTATTACCACCGCCAACCACAGCTACGCTTTGGTTTTTATAAAAAAAGCCATCGCAGGTTGCACATGCCGATACACCCTTACCTTTAAACTCGGTCTCACTTTGTAGGCCAAGGTACTTTGCCGATGCACCCGTAGAAATAATTAACGCATCAGCTGTGTAAGTTTGCTGCCCTTTAAGCACAAATGGCCTTTGCTGCAGGTCAACATGTGTGATGTAGTCATGCATTATTTCGGTATCAAAATTTTCGGCATGATCTTTAAACTGCCTCATCAGTTGTGGCCCCTGAATACCCGTTGGGTATCCTGGCCAATTTTCAACATCAGTCGTTGTTGTGAGTTGCCCACCCACTTCAAGGCCAGTAATTAGTAATGGTTCAAGGTTTGCTCTAGCTGCATAAATAGCTGCAGTGTAACCAGCAGGCCCTGAACCCAAAATTATCAACTTTCGATGTGTGCTCATTTATCACCTCTTTGGCGTACTAATCTTTTAAAATTAGCGCTTGTAGCTCTGGCGCAGGCATCATACCTACAGAGCGATTTATTTCTTTACCGTTTTTAAATACAACAACAGTAGGAATACTTCTTACCGCTAATTTGGCTGCAACTGATGGAAAATCATCAATATTAAGCTCACCCATAATAATATTTTCATCAGCGAGGTTATCGGCTACTTGCTCGTAAATAGGCGACATCATTTGGCATGGAGCACACCACTCAGCCCATAGTCTTACAACTAATTTGGCGTCTTTTTTGTTTAGCGATTCAAAGTTTTCATCATTTAATTTAATTACTTGGTTAGTCATTTTTGGCTCCTAGTTAAAAGTAAAAATCGACCCACAGTGGCACACCTATATTTCGCCTAACAGGTCATTTATATATGCAAACTACGCATAATAAATATCAGAGCTATAAACGTGTTTTAAAAAGATGCTATTTAAAATAAGAGGAACAAACTCTTAAAAATATCAACTTAAAACACATTACCCATAACACTTGTGGATCGATTGATCCAAAACTTACACTCAAGAATCGCGAGTGTCAACAACTTATAGAACACTCATTCCACAAATAAGTAAAATTAACACTCAAAAAGCCGCACTCATAAATTATTTTGAAGCGACTTTGTTTTTATTTTTTAAATTAAAGCAATAGGTTATAAAGTAAAAAAACAACGCAGCTAGGAGCTGAAATTTAAAATAATTAATTTATGGTTTTTGAGAAAAGAGTAGGGAAGGTGAGCAATATACATTCTGAGGTTGTGAGTTTTTCTTAAATAATTTCAATAATAAATGCGATTTAAAAGCATAATAATGAACGCACATTGTATTTATTATGCTGTTTGAAGGTTTAGAGGCCTACGACGGCGCTGCGCCTTTCCATTAAAGTTACATTGCGCCATACGCCATGCAGCTGTCCTAATTTTTCTCGGTTTCCAACTTGCCAAAACCATTACGAGTATGTAGTGTAATACTGCTTATGTTTTCAGGGAATATACTGGCTTGTAGCATCCATATACCGTTGCTTTCTGATTCATTAATGAGTGCACAAAGTAATGCGTGCCCCAAGCCTTTACCTTGGGCTTGGTTTGCAATATATACACTTACCTCGGCAACGCCCGAGTAAACCTCACGGCTTGAAACCGCAGATAACCCGGCCCAGCCAAGCACCTTTTCATCCTCAACTGCAACAAGACGGCAACAGTTAAGCATAGAACTATTCCATTGTTCCCAATTTTTAGCTTTAGTTTGAAAGGTCGCGTTGCCGGTATCAATACCTTGCTGATATATGTTTTGAACGGCTAAAAAGTCGTTCTCTGCAAATGGCCTTATGATCACAGTATTTCCTTAAAACTATTATCATTCTTTAAAATTAGCGCTTACTTATAAATGAGTTAACGGCTAATTTTAATTACCGCTAACATATCGTCGTCATCCTCATCGAGGCCCACTTCCTCGAACCCGAAGCTTGAATAAAAGTTTTTAGCAACAGGATTTTGCGGGTTATAACAAATCTCGATTTGTTCAAGCTTAGAAATTGTTTTAATCTCTTCAATTGCCATAGCCAGTGCTTTGCGCCCAATGCCTTTATTTTGATAATACCAACTCCATTAAGTATGTGTTCTAAATTTTACGCCGAAAAAACAATTCAGTTCTAGGCGTAAATTGCTGTAAATGGTTGCTCCCTTTACGAAATTTAAAACAAAGAAATGGGTTGTTTTAGCAAGTAAAATAGATCAGCTATTTATTGGAGTTGGTATAAGATTGATCTACTATAAAGCGCCAAATAGAAACCTTTGTAGGGGTTTCTTGTACCCACATAAAAAAGCCTACTGGCAGAGCATTTAGGTAAATCGCTTTACAGGTATACCCGCTATTGTAGTGCGCCTCAACTAACGACCACATATTACACGCTACGTATTCTTCTTGCGTTTTAGTAACATCCAATTCGCATATGGCTTCATAGTTATCGGCGGTGATGTCTTCCAGTGACAGATTCATGTTTTTCCTTTAGAACAACTTTGTGCAATTAGTAAGCTATCAGTGTATGTACCTATAATCAATCAAATGAAGATATTGATTTTTATACACCCAATATTAGCCAAATTAATAATCTACAAGTCTATTTAAAACAAAAAGGCCGCAGTAAATAAATACTGCGGCCTTTGTTTTTAGCTAAACTTTTTTAAACGAGCTACGTTTAATAAGCGCCTGCGCTGTAAATAAGCTCGTAGCTGTGGCTGTAA
>NZ_DJHW01000028.1:0-18318 GCF_002433295.1 Pseudoalteromonas sp. UBA6610
GTTTTTCTTATAGCTTACGCGGTAGATCACGTTTGCGTAATCGTCGCTTATTAGCAGACTGCCGTCATTTAATTGTGCAAATGCAACTGGGCGTCCAAAGGTTGTTTCGTTATGCATAAAGCCGGTAATAAATGGCGTGTATTTAGTAATACGCCCTTGCTCTACATTGGCTACAGCCACTTTATAACCTGATTTTTTAGTACGATTCCACGAGCCATGTTCAGCAACAAATAGCTGCTCTTTGTAAGAGCCCGGGAACTGTTTACCGGTATAAAAATGAATGCCAAGTGGCGCAACGTGAGCTCCTAGCGCAAGCGCTGGCGGGCTGTAGTCACTAATGTTTTTACCTTTACCAAACTCAGGATCTGCAATGGCACCGGCGTGAACGTAAGGAAAACCAAAGTGCTCGTTTTCTTTACTTACGCGGTTAATTTCATCAGGTGGAATATCATCACCCATCATGTCGCGGCCGTTATCGCTAAACCATAATGCTTGCGTGCTTGGATGAAAGTCAAACCCCACTGAGTTGCGTACCCCTTGGGCTATTGTTTTAATTTGTTTGGTTTCTACATCAAGTGCAAAAATACGCCCGTAACGCTCATCTTCGGCGCATATATTACACGGAACACCAACCGGAATAATAAGCTCGCCAGTGGGTGCAAAGCGTAAAAACTTCCACCCGTGGTGACGATCCGATGGCAACGCGTTGTAAACCACGTCAAATTTAGGGTCTTTTAACTGCGTGTCTACGTTTTTAAAGCGAATAATACGGTGTACTTCACCTACGTATAAGTCGCCATCTTTAATTGCTAAACCAGAGGGCATGTTTAGCCCCTCAGCAATCACCATTTTTTTATCTGCTACACCATCACTGTTATGATCGATTAACGCATACACATTTCCTGCTTTGCGCGAACCTGCGTAAACAATGCCTTTTTTTGATACTGCTATTTGGCGTGCATTTTCAACATCATCAGCAAATAAGCTTACCTCAAACCCAGGTGCTACGGTGAGTTTGTCTAGTATGTCTTTTGCCATTGCTGGGGCTGTTGTTAAGCCAAGCAATAATAAACTTCCTAGTATTTTATTCATTTGCCTCTCCAAGTGTTAAACACAAGCTTATTATACCTGTGCTTTATTACCGTGATCTTCTAGCCACTGGCGTCTGTCTGACGAGCGCTTTTTAGCAAGTAGCATATCCATCATTTCTAATGTTTGCTCTTCTTCATCTAGCGTAAGTTGCACTAAGCGGCGAGTATTTGGGTCCATTGTCGTTTCGCGCAGCTGCAGCGGGTTCATTTCGCCCAGCCCTTTAAATCGTTGCACGTTTACTTTACCGCGCTTTTTCTCTGCTTCTATGCGGGCCAAAATACCTGTTTTTTCATCTTCATCGAGGGCGTAATACACCTCTTTACCAATGTCGATTCTAAACAGCGGTGGCATAGCTACGTATACATGTCCTGTTTTAACCAGTTGCGGAAAATGACGCACAAACAAAGCACACAATAAGGTGGCAATGTGTAGTCCATCCGAGTCAGCATCGGCCAATATACAAATTTTATTATAACGCAGGCCGGTTAAATCAGTTGAGTCTGGGTCAATACCCAGCGCCACCGAAATATCATGCACCTCTTGCGAGGCTAATATTTGCCCTGATTCAACTTCCCACGTATTCAAAATTTTACCGCGCAGTGGCATTATTGCCTGAAACTCACGATCGCGCGCCTGCTTAGCCGAGCCACCTGCTGAGTCACCCTCTACCAAAAATAGTTCTGTACGGTCGTTATCGGCTGCACTGCAGTCGGTTAGTTTACCGGGTAACGCAGGGCCTGAGGTAACGCGTTTACGCACTACTTTTTTAGCCGCTCGCAATCGGCGCTGTGCATTTGAAATACACAGTTCAGCAAGCAATTCTGCAGTGTCTGTGTGCTCGTTTAACCATAAGCTAAATGAGTCTTTAACCACACCCGATACAAACGCTGCACATGAGCGAGAAGAAAGCTTTTCTTTAGTTTGACCAGCAAATTGTGGGTCTTGCATTTTTACCGATAACACATAGCTACAGCGCTCCCAAATATCATCTGGGGTAAGCTTTACGCCACGCGGTAATAAGTTTCTAAATTCACAAAATTCGCGCATTGCTTCAAGTAAGCCTTGGCGCAAACCATTTACGTGTGTACCACCTTGTGCGGTAGGAATAAGGTTTACATAGCTCTCAGCAATCGACTCACCGCCCTCAGGTTGCCATACAACAGCCCAATCAGCCCCTTCAATCGAGCTTGAAAACTCGCCTACAAATGGGTCTTTTGGCAGTACTTCAAAGCCTTTAACAGCTTCAATTAAGTAGTCCTTTAAACCTGTTTCGTAAAACCATTCTTGCGTTTCTTTAGTTTGCTTATTAACAAACTTAATGCGCAAGCCTGGGCATAAAACCGCTTTAGCTTTTAATAGGTGGTTTAATTTAGTAATTGAAAAGTTAGCTGAGTCAAAGTAACTCGCATCGGGCCAAAATCGAACGGTAGTACCGGTGTTGCGCTTACCAACAGTGCCAATGACATTTAAGTCTTCAACTTTATCACCGTTCTCAAAGGCCATTCTAAATTGTTGAGCGTCGCGCCTTACCGTTACTTCAACACGGTGCGATAACGCATTTACAACCGAAATACCTACCCCGTGTAAACCGCCCGAAAACTGATAGTTTTTGTTAGAGAATTTACCACCTGCATGCAGCTTGGTAAAAATCAGCTCCACCCCAGGAATACCTTCCTCAGGGTGAATATCTATAGGCATACCACGGCCATCGTCTATAACTTCAAGAGAGTTATCTTCGTGTAAGATCACATCAATTTTAGTGGCATGGCCCGCCATGGCTTCATCGACACTGTTATCGATAACCTCTTGGCCTAAATGGTTTGGACGTACCGTGTCGGTATACATACCGGGGCGGCGTTTTACCGGCTCTAATCCATTGAGAACCTCAATGGCTTCGGCGTTATAATTTTGCTGACTCATAATTTTTATCTTTATATGCGCTTAGGCTAATTTGTTTTAGGTAATTTAAGAAACTCTACAATACTATCTAAGGTGCGTTCAAAACCAACAAAGCTGTGATCGCCACCAAACTCAACTAACTGTTTGCATTGTGAAAAATAATTTACTGCGTGTTGATAATTTAACACTTCATCTCCCGTTTGCTGCAACAAATAGAGCAGTTCGGGGGATGTTAATTTAGGCACATACAATGCTTTTAAAGCATCCATGTGGCTGGTATTTAACTCATAATGATAATCTTGATACGGATTATAATTGTGGCCAATAAGCGGCGCTAATAAGTTAAATGGTGCTACTGCTGGGTTTATTAATGCTGCTCGCAGGTTATAACGCTGCGACAAGTAGGTGGCATAAAACCCACCTAGTGAGCTCCCAAGTAACGCGGTATCTGGCGTTAATAAATGCTCAAGCTGTAAAATAGCTTGTAAGGGCTCGTGATTTAAACGCGGTACGCAATAGTCAACGTCATAGTTTGCCATAAGCTCGCCAAAGCGCACAGCTTTATATGATTTTTCAGAACTATTAAAGCCATGAATATAAATTACGCGTTTAACCATACAACATCCGTTTTAACTGTTAAAGCATTGTCCTGTGTAGTTAAATGCAACATTCGATAAGCGGGGCCGTGGTTTTCTTGCTGCCATTGCGGGCAATTTTTTGTAAATTGCACCGAACTGGCGGGCGTTGCATAAATACTCAGCTCTCTAAAAGTTTGCGTATAGTGATTATGCACATGACCGTGCAGCAACGCCGCTACATTAGCGCTATTAACTAACACGTTTAATAACTGCGGGCCGTTTTCAAGCATGTGTTTATCAAGATAGCCATTAATAGCAAGCGGGTTGTGATGACAAAACACCACATGCTGCGATTGCGAACTTGCTAAACAATCCGCAATTTCATTTAAGTGCTCACTAGACACCCACCCTGCAGGTGTAGGGCCTTTTGAGTTTATAAGTAGCAGCTCAAATCCTTGTGCGATAATGCGTTTAGCTGACACTATTTGCCCACCACTGATACGATTAAGCATGGCAATTTCATCATGATTGCCTGGTACCCAAAATATTGGGCAGGTCAAATCAGCGTTATTAATAAGCTCGGCAAATAATAAATAAGACTCAAAACTATGATCTTGTGTTAAATCACCACCAAATATAACCGCATCTAATGACTGCGAGGCCATGTGCGCTAATGCTTGTGCAAAATGTGCGGCGGTGTTTACGTTAAAGTACTCTGCGTTAGGGTCGGCAAATAAATGGCTATCGGTTATATGCGCAACACGCAGCGATGAGCGATTAAAGTGATAATGTTCATCAAACCAAGCCATTGTTTATATCCCAGTTTAGTACTGCTCGGCCATGCTCTACACAGGCTGCTAACCAGTCATATAAAAATGCATTAAGTTGATACTTTTCATCTTTTTGGTGCATTTTAGGATTTGGATAACCATAAGATGGCTTTATCCGTTGATGATAATCGTGATGAATAATTTCAGCCACTTTTGCATCTTGATAAAGCCTTATTGTTAAATACAAAGGAGAAACGCCTTTAACCATCCCTGTTAGCTGTTTGATAGAAATATCCAGTGTGTACTTAGCACTATCGTCAATGATAATGGCAAATTCACTATGACCTAATTTAACTTTACGCACACTATTAGCGCTGCGCTCTTTAGGTAATAGCTTTGAAAGACGTACGTAATTATGCTCGCAAAGCGTCATGTACTTTGGGAGGCTCTGAATATATCGTTGGGTTGCTAAAAGTGCTGTCAAAGTACCGCCGTATTAAAAAGTTAAAATTATGTCCACTTACTGCTTATTTTTTCACGATTTAACGCCAACCACTGTAAACAGATTACCGTTGCCGCGTTATCTATTTCACCGTTATTGAGGCGCGAAAGCGCATCATCAAGGCTTAAAATATGGGTTTTAATGTCTTCACCTTCGCTTTCAAGGCCATATACACCACTTTGTACTTGGCTTAAATCTGCCCGTGCTAGGTATAAATGTAAGCGCTCAGTGGTACCGCCCGGACTTGAAAGGTAAGAGAGCATAAATTCAAGATCAGTAAGCTCAAGCCCAGCCTCTTCATAAGCTTCTTTTTTTACCACCCCTTCGTAATCGGTACTGCCATCGGTCATACCGGCAATACATTCTAGCAGCCAGGGCGAGTGTTTGCTGTTAATAGCGCCAATACGTATTTGCTCTATTAAAAGTACACTTTGCGTGGTTACATCATAAGGTAGAACAGCAATGGCATCACCCCGCTCTAGTATTTCGCGCTTTATAAGTTGCGATGTACCACCATTAAACAGGCTATGCTCAAACTCATACATATCCACCTTAAAAAAGCCATTATACAGACTTTTAACTGCTTTTAAGCTCACATCTTTATGTGTAAATTGAACCAAGCTTTTATCTGCCATATTATACATCCCGCTTATTTAAACGATTAAAGTTTGTTAATATATTCTGTTACATTTGAACATACAGTTTTACTAATTTCTTTTTTAGTTATTAAGCAAAACACGTTACCATGCTTTTAGTACAAAATTTGTCTAAGGACTGAACCTAACATGAAAAAGAACATCCTTGCAGCGCTCGTTAGTTTGTCGTGCGCATTAGGCACAACCACAGCAAGTGCTGAAGATTTAATGCAAGTTTTTGAAATTGCTACAGCTAACGATCCCACTGTTTTAAAAGCAAAAGCCCAAGCAGATGCGCAATCTTACGAAAGCGATTTAGCAATGAGTGCATTACTGCCGCAAATTGGCGTAAGCATGGGCTATGAAAAAAGCGATTCTACCTCTTTTCAGAGCGTTGGTGATTTAGCTGACCAAGTTAAAATAAACAGCGATACCGACCAATTCACGCGTGGTGTTAGTTTAAGCCAAACCTTATTCGACTTAGGCGCATGGAATACACTTGATATTGCCGAAAAACAAGCGCTGCAAGCCAATGCGCAATACGATAACGCAAAACAAAACTTAATTGTGCGCGTTGCTGAAGGCTATTTTAACGTATTAAGCGCCATTGATAACCTTGAATTTGTGCAAGCCGAAAAGCGTGCCATTGAACGCCAGTTAGAGCAAACCAAACAGCGCTACGCAGTTGGCCTTACAGCAATTACAGATGTTCACGAAGCGCAAGCACAATACGATAACTCAGTAGCACAAGAAATTATTGCCAGTAATGCCGTTGAAACCGCACGCGAGCAACTGCGTGAAATAACCGGTAAGTACCACGCAAAACTTGATTTTTTAAACACCGAAACATTTTCAACAGTAAAACCGGTTAAAAAATCGACTGACTTTGTAAAAGTAGCTGAGAACAATAATATCAGCTTACAAGTGGCTAAAGTCACGGTTGATATTGCTAAGGATCAGATCACGCTTGCTAAAGCTGGCCACTACCCAAAGCTAACACTTGATGCCAGCTACGGTGATTCTTTAACTGACCAAAATATAAATGGTTTAAGCTTTAACGACCAACCTCGTGCCGACTCAACATCGGTTGCCGTTAATTTAAGTGTTCCTCTGTACACAGGCGGCGCAACCGTAGCTGCAACTAAACAAGCCCGTGCATTTTATGTTTCAGCCAGCCAAGATTACGAAACAAATTACCGCGCCGTAACGCGTACCGTTATTACCTCATACAACCAGGTTGTATCAGACATCGCGACTTACAAAGCTCTAGAGCAAGCTGTGGTATCAGCGCAAAGTGCGCTTAAAGCAACAGAAGCTGGCTTTGAAGTAGGCACGCGTACTATTGTTGATGTGCTTGTAAGCACGCAAAACTTGTATGATGCTAAGCGTAACCTAGCTGATGTACGCTATCGTTACGTGTTATCTACACTTCGCTTAAAGCAAGCTGCAGGTACACTAACAAGTGCCGATTTACTGGGTATTAACCAAGGCTTAAAAAAAGCCTAATAAGTTAAAAAGTAACGTTTAAAGCCAGCCATTGCTGGCTTTTTGTATTTTATAACACTAAGCGTTAAACTAGCGTTTTTATTTTAGAGAGTATTTTGTGGTCACCTCATCTCCTTTTAAAGCCTCGTTTTTAGGCCCTCGTTATTGGCTAACGTGGATTGGCGTTTTCTTTTTGTATTTGATTTCGTGGTTGCCACAAAAAATTCAGCTTAGCTTAGGTAAGTTATTGGGACGCTTAGTACATAAATTTATGAAACGTCGTCGCCATATTGCCGAGGTTAATATAAAGCTGTGTTTTCCTGATATGAGCGAAGCCGAGCAACAACAGCTTGTGCTAAAAAACATGGAAAATACCGGTATTGCCATGGTTGAAACTGGCATGGCTTGGTGGTGGCCGCAGTGGCGCGTTAAAAAAGCGTATGGCTCTATCAAAGGATTAGAGCACTTTGAGCGCGTGCAGGCTCAAGGTAAAGGCGTATTGCTATTGGTGCCGCATATTTTACATTTAGAAATGGCGAGTCGTGTTATGGGCACCAAATGCCAAGGGCTGGGGTTTTACCGCCCACACAACAATGCACTCATGGAATACTTTACAACCAATGGCCGCCTTCGTTCTAACGAGTATTTAATTGGACGAAAAGACGTAAAAGGCTTGTTAAAGTCACTAAAAAATAAAAAGGTGTGTTATTACCTACCCGACCAAGACTACGGCCGTAACCGCTGTGAATTTGTGCCTTTTTACGCAGTGCCAGATACAGCCACAACCACAGGTACATTACTTTTTGCAGCAAGTAAACACTGCGAAACCATGAGCCTAATTAGTCGTCGTGATGAGCACGGTAAATACCATTTAGAAATTGTACCTGAGCTTGAAAATTTCCCAAGCGGCGATGATAAAGCAGATGTAACACGTGTAAATCAGCGCGTTGAGCAATCAATTAACGCAGCGCCTGAGCAATACATGTGGCTGCACCGCCGTTTTAAAACACGCCCTGATAAAAATACCCCTTCTTTTTATAAAAAGTAGTGGTATAAATAAATAATGATAATAAATGAGCATGAGTTATGTGGTTTTGGGTTAAGCATTTAATACTAGCAGTTGCATTAATTTTACTGGCTATCTATGTGTTAGTCGGTACGGGTCCATTGTTTGACATAAAAGAGACTAAAAACGCAGCTGCCGAGGGGCTTTCTCGCTTTTATTCGTCTATCCGTAACCAAGTTAAATCCGATAAGGAGCGCGATAAGTTTGTACTGCAGCTTAAAAAGCCAGAGCAAACACTTGATCGTGTTTTAGCAGAGCGCGGCAGAGCCGTTGACCCTATGCCTGCTAGCTGGACAGGAACAAGTGAACCAAGACGCTTTGAAAACGGCTCAACGTTAAAAGGCGTACTGGACCAATACGCTAAAAGCGAAGGTATTCAATTATATTGGTATTTGAGTAAAGACTACGTTGTAAAAGATTATTTTAGGGTTGATAGCAGTTTTACCTCAGCGCTTTACCAAGTTGGTAGTGCAATTAATGATGACTTTGAAAATGAAGTTTATACTTTTTTTTGCTTCAGACAGCGCGCAGCGGTGATCACTGAATTACCTTCTGAATTTGTGCGCAGCAATTGTTTAAAGCTTAATACTTAGCAGCGTAAATAAACCAAACCCACACATAATAAAAACCCAAGCCTGTGCTTGGGTTTTTAATGTTTATGTTTCTAGTTCAAATATTGCATTCCAGCATGCCGTTACACTTTCTATATCGGTTTGATACTCCTTACGCGACACCAAGCGACCTTGCTGATTTAGGCTTAAAACGTGGTAACGTGAGCGATAATCAATATACGCCTGGATTAACTGCTGCTTTTGGGCTTTAGTGATACACCCAATCGCGGCAGCGTCTGTAAGTATTCTTACATTATCGGAAAACACCGTTAGCTGGCTAAACTGATTTGCGTTTTTGAGCACTAGGTATTGAGTTATAAATTCAATGTCGGTCATGGCGCCTACATCTTGTTTTAAATCAAATTGCTCAGAGTTTCCCTTAGCTAAGTGCGTGCGCATTTTTTCGCGCATTTTAAGCACATCCTGTGTGAGTGTATCTACATCGCGTGGGGCACATAATATCTGTTTACGAATTTGTGCAAAACGCGCTCTTAGCTCATCTTGGCCTAATATAACGCGGGCGCGCACAAGCGCTTGGTGCTCCCAAGTCCATGCTTGAGTTTGCTGATAATGATTAAAGCTCTCTAAGTTAATAGCCAATAAACCAGAGGCGCCTTCAGGGCGCAGGCGTGTATCAAGCTCATACAATATGCCCGAGGCGGTACGGGTATTAAATAAATGCATTAAGCGCTGTGCAAGTTTTAAATAAAACTGTCGTGAGGTAATCGATTTATCGCCATTGGTACTGCTATTACCGTCGTGATTATGCACAAACACAAGGTCTAGGTCGGAGTCGTAGCCTACTTCAAAGCCGCCCGTTTTACCGTACGCAATAACGGCAAAGCCTTTGTGTTCATCATCTGTGTTTGGTGGCATGCCAAAGCGCTTAACCGTGTTATACCACGCTATATTAACGGCTTGGTCTACCACAGCCTCGGCAAGAGCCGTTAAGTGATCGCTTACTTTCATAACATCAATCACACCGGTTGCATCGGCAGCCGCGATACGTAATTGATGTGTTTGCTTAAATTGCCTAAGCGCTTCCATTTGTAGCTCTAGGTCGTCGTGTTCTATACGTAAAAAATATTGCCGTATTTCATCTTTATAGGCGCTCAACGGCGTAGGTTTGTAAAGGGCAGCAGGGTCTATTAGCTCATCAAGCAAAATAGGATAACGGGAAATATGCTCCCCTATCCATTTACTATGGTAACATAATAAAACAAGCTGCTTTAGCGCACCTTGGTTTTCGTAAAGCAATTCAAGGTAAGCAGTACGCGATACAATTTTATTTAAAATTTGGCATACCAAGGTAAATGTCTCACCACTGGCATTAAAGTCACTGAGCTGTTTGAGCAATAAAGGCATTAGCTTGTCGAGAATATCTCGCCCACGATTACCTATATTTACCTTACTCAAACGTTGTTTAAAATCATGAAGTGGTACTTGCCACTGATCTTTTATATCGTTTAAAAAGCTAACATCACCATGATCCCAAGCACTTATAAACGCACCTTCGCAGGTATCAAGGGGAACAGTTTCCTCCCCTATCACCAATAAAAATTCATCGTGAATTTTGGCCATGACCTGCTCAATCTCGCTCATGGTATGGTCAAAGCTTTCAGACTCGAGTAAGTAATTTAAGCGCTCCTGATTAAGCTCATCATCGGGCAGGGTTTGTGTTTGTTGATCGTCAAACATTTGCAAATATTGCTCTACTTTACGTAAGTGTAGGTAGTTGCGCTTTAGCTCATTCGCTTCTTGCTCATCCATCGCTTGGTTTAACGTTAACTGCTCTAAGGCATACAGTAACGATTGGGTTTGTAAGTTAGCTTCTCGCCCACCACGCACCATTTGCAAAGCTTGTACAATAAATTCAACCTCGCGAATGCCACCAGCACCTAGTTTTATATTGTTGGTCAGGCGTTTTCGGCGAACCTCTTGGGCTATCATAAGCTTCATTTTTCTGAGCGATTCAATCACCGAAAAATCAATATATCGACGATAAACAAAGGGTTTTAAAAGCTGTATAAATTCATCCCAATATTGATTGGGTGTGCCAATTAGCCGCCCTTTTAGCATGGCGTAACGTTCCCAATCGCGCCCTTGCTCTTGGTAGTAATCTTCTATGGCGTGAAAGCTCATCACTAAAGGCCCACTTTCACCAAATGGGCGCAAGCGCATATCAACCCTAAATACTTGGCCATCACCGGTTACTTGATTAAGTGCATTAATCAGTTTTTGTGCTACTTTGGTGTAAAAGACTTGGGCTTCAATACGTTTACGCCCACCTTGGGTCGGTACATTGCGCGGATAGGCAAAAATTAAATCTATATCTGATGAATAATTAAGCTCGTGGCCGCCCAATTTACCCATGCCTAAAACCATTAAAGGCAAAGAGTTACCTTGCTCATCTAATGGCTCCCCTGCTGTTTTTGCCGTTTGCGCATGGGCCCATCTATTTGCGCTATTAATTAGCATATCAGCTAATAGGCTTATGTATTTTATGCTGTCACTGATTGGGTTATCGCAACACAAATCGAGGTACGCTACTTTTAACCAGTATTTTTCTCGGTACTGTCTTAAAATCTTATTGCACTGGTTTTCATCTACTTGCTGCAAGTCAAGACCGTCGAATGGCGCGGGCACGTCTCGGCTAAATTGCTCATCGGGGTTTATTAACCAGTCTTTTAATTGAGGTTGCGACTCTAAACTACGAAAAGCAAAGTCGCTCAAAGCACATAATTTTACAACTTCTTCTTGTATAGGTTGCTGCGGATACAGCTGTGCAAAGCGTGTTGAGCCAAGTTTTTGTAATTGAATAGGAAGTTGCATTTTGTTACTCATCAATCCTCTCTTTTATATATGCGCTAACCATACTAGAATAACTAAAACCAAGAAAGGTTATCTCTACTTAGGATCAGCATGTCATATTTATCATTATCTAACACTAGTTTAGTTGCGATTGCCATTAGTTTTGCGGTTATATGCATTACTATTTTTAGTCTTAGAATTGTCGCTCAAATAAAAGCAAAACAGGCACTTAAAGATGAACTAGCGCAGCATGATAATTTTGCAATGGGGATTAGTTTCGCCTCAGAAATTACCGTGGTTATTGCCACTATGGCGTTTTTATTTGATGAAATAAGTATGAGTACGGCACAACATAATCCATTAAAAGTGGTTATTTTAATTGTTCTATTATTTACATTTATAAAAGCCGGACATTTAATTCATAGAAAATGGATATTACATAGATTTAATGAAGAAGCTGCTATATTAAAGCAAAATGTATGCGCTGCATTGGTTGATTCTGGTATGTTATTAGCCAACTGTATTATTGCACTTGGCTTGTATACCTGGACTCATGCACAAGGGTTTAGTAACTTACTTATTGCTTTTGTTAGCTTTTTTACGCTACAAGGGATGTTTGCGCTAGATAGCAAAATCCGTGAATACCGCTTCGCTAAAGCAAACCAAGGTGCCTCACTGCAAAGTAACTTTAACCTAGAAAACACCTCTATTGGCATTAGATACGCAGGAAAATCAATAGGTTTAGCCCTAGCCGTGTATGCAGGATTATCTAGTGCGGCCTTTCAAAATGGAAAAATGGTCGAAAATATATTTACACTGGTAATGCATTGCGGTGTAATGTGGGTGTTATTATATTGTTTAAGTTTTGTAATAAAAGCAATTTCATTACCCAATATTGATGCCGCTTTAGAGGTCGACCATCAGGACAATATAGGCATAGCATGCATTGAGTTTGCTGTTTTTTGTGCTATAGGCTATTTACTTATTAGCATGTTTTCACTTTAACGCCACGCTATTAAATAAGTCGCCAAGCGCCCCGTATTTAGTTAACTGGCATAACACATTTGCATAAAGCAACGGGGCCCTATGTCATTTGAAGTAACTAACTATTTGTTAATTGATATAGATAACGAATTTAGTCGTACATTTGCCGAGTATTATTTTAAGCACGCGGCACCCAATACACCCAGCACCTTAATAGTTGCAGGCAGTAACACCCGTAAGCTGGTAAAAATGATGTTTGACGAACTCATTAAAGACTATTGCTATTGCGACCTAGAAAACGAAATTAGCGTATCTGAACTGGCCACTTACCTACACGAGCACCACGATATTCAGGGCGTGTTATTTAATAACACCGACTATCTACTTGCCGACGACAAACAACGTTTTATATATAACTCCCTGCATGAAAAACGCTACGTAGTTAGCTTTGACGACAACGGCTATACATTTAATCGTATTACTGACGAAGGCTTTAAAAATCACTTATCGTGCGATACCGATATTGCCGAAACACCTAAAGATTTAATCGCACTTGCCAAGGCACTTAAACAAAAATAAATAATTGCGTACAACGCCCTGCTTACTTACCATAGCGCTATACACCTTTACGCTATAAAATAAGTGACCCCCATGCGAGTACCTCATATTTATCAGGCATCGAGTATTGCCTTAAACACCCCGGTTTCTTTAAACGACGATGCAGCGGGCCATATTGGCCGCGTATTGCGCATGAAAGTAGGCGAACATGTGTCTATTTTTAATGGCGAAGGCGGTGAATACTTCAGTGAAATTATTGAGGTAACTAAAAAATCAGTTGTTGTTATGCCACAACGTTTTGATGAGCATGATGTCGAATCGCCGCTTAAAATTCATTTAGGGCAATGCGTATCACGTGGCGACAAAATGGACTTTACCATCCAAAAATCTGTTGAGCTTGGTATTAGCGAAATCACCCCTATTTTTAGTCAGCGCTGTGGCGTTAAACTCAGTGGCGACCGATTAGAAAAAAAACACCAACAATGGCAAAAAATTGCAATTTCAGCCGCCGAACAATCGGGGCGTAACTTTGTACCAGTTGTTCACACACCGGTTGATTTAAAGCAATGGCTTGAACAACAAACAGACGCCATTAAGCTCACTTTGCACCCTCGTGCCGAGCACAGCATTAAAACAATAACCGTTCCAAGCGCCGGTGTACGCTTTTTAGTAGGCCCTGAAGGCGGCTTTACCGATGAAGAAATGCTGCAAACTAAAGATCAGCACTTTGTTGATATTCGCTTAGGGCCGCGCGTTTTACGAACAGAAACGGCCGCTTTAACGGTCTTAAGTGCATTACAATTACAATTTGGCGATTTAGCTAATTGAAATAGCTCAATGGCACCCTCATATTAAAACTATTAACACTCTAGTAGTCATTATAATTAGATTAAGGCACAGCGCATGGCGATAAAGTTAGGTATTATTTCTGATCCTATTAGTGGATTTAACATCAAAAAAGACACCGGTTTTGCAATGATGATGCAAGCGCAAAAACGTGGCTACGAAATTTACTACATGGAGATGGATGACTTATCGCTTCGCCAAGGTAAATCGTATGCAACCGCAGCAAAAGCGCAGGTATTTAACAACACCGAAAAGTGGTACGAACTTGAAGAAAAAACCACAATCGCGCTTGCCGACCTAGACGTTATTTTAATGCGAAAAGATCCACCGTTCGATACGGAGTACATCTACGCAACTTATATCTTAGAGCGTGCAGAGCAAGAAGGTACGTTAATTATTAATAAACCACAAAGCCTGCGTGATGCTAACGAAAAGCTATTTACAGCGTGGTTTAGCGAGCATACGCCAGATACGCTAGTAACGCGCAGCCAAGCTCAAATACGCGCGTTTTTAGCTGAGCATAAAGACATTATTTTAAAACCACTCGATGGCATGGGCGGCGCATCTATTTTTCGTATTAAAGAAGATGATGCAAACATTGGCGTTATTTGCGAAACCTTAACTGAGCATGGTAGTCGCTTTGCCATGGTGCAAAATTACATTCCAGAGATCAAACAAGGCGATAAACGCGTATTGGTTGTTGATGGTGAAGTGATTCCGTATTGTTTAGCGCGTATTCCACAAAATGGTGAAACCCGCGGTAACTTAGCTGCAGGTGGCCGTGGTGAAGCCCGCCCACTTAGCGAGTCAGACCTTAAAATAGCTCAAGCAGTTGCCCCTACGCTTAAAGAAAAAGGGTTAGTGTTTGTAGGGTTAGATATTATTGGCGACAAGCTCACCGAAATTAACGTAACAGCACCAACCTGCGTACGTGAAATTGAAGCCGCTTACGATATATCTATTACCGGTATTTTGTTTGACGCAATTGAGCGTAAGCTCGCTAAATAAACACCATTTAAAAGTCCATTAATTTAAGTATTTCATACAATTAATGGACTTTTTATACGCTACGTATATATCTATGCCATACTCAAAGTTCAATAAGTATTCATAAACTAAAAGGGTGAAATCTATGCAATCATTAGAAAATCATTTTTTAATCGCTATGCCGTCGATGCAAGACCCTTTTTTTAAACGTGCCGTTACCTATATTTGTGAGCACAATGAAGATGGGGCTATGGGATTGGTGATCAACCAGCCTATTGATGTGACCGTTGGTGAGCTTTTAGATAAAATAGAAATAGACAACGACAAAACCCAACAAGCCGCGCAAGTCTCTGTGTTTGCAGGTGGTCCGGTTAAAACCGACCGAGGTTTTGTACTTCATTCACCTCAGCCAGGCTATTCTGCAAGCCAAAAGCTTAGCAGTGATATAATGATCACCACATCAAAAGACGTACTTGCCAACCTGACCACCGCCCACGCACCTGAGCAATTTATTATTACGCTTGGTTATTCGGGCTGGGAGCAAGGACAACTTGAGAAAGAGCTTTTAGATAACAGTTGGTTGATCATTAAAGCCGATCCGAAGATCATTTTTGATACGCCGGTAGAAAAACGCTGGGAAAAAGCAGTTTCAATGCTAGGCTTTGATGTTAGCCAACTTTGCAGCGAAGCTGGACACGCTTAAAGAACGATAATGACGAAAAAAAACCTTAAGCCGCAAGGCCAGCGCACCGTAATGGGCTTTGACTTTGGCACCAAAAGCATTGGTATTGCCATAGGACAAGAGCTCACAGGCAGTGCGTCTAGCTTAAAAGCGGTAAAAGCCCAAGATGGTATTCCTAATTGGGATCATATTGCGGTTCAAGTTAAAGAGTGGCAACCCGACTTAATGGTCGTCGGGTTACCCCTTAATATGGATGGTACTTCGCAAGAGGTAACCTTTAAGGCTAAAAAGTTTGCTAACCGCTTGCACAATCATTACGGCATACCGGTGCAAACACAAGATGAGCGACTCACAACCGCCGATGCAAAAGCGCGTTTATTTGAACACGGTGGCTATAAAAATTTAGGGAAAGGAAATGTCGATAATATGTCGGCAGTGATTATTTTAGAGAGTTTTTTTGAAGCCAGTTATGGTGAATAAGTAATGCCGACTCCTTTAATTACGTAATCTATTTTAAAGGTAGAAAAACACCGCAGTGGTATAAAACGTTATAAGTAATTTTATCCATAAAAAAAGCGCCCAGCGGCGCTTTTTTTATGGATAAAATGCAGTGTTAATTGCTGTTTTTATCATCTAGTCCATCAATGGTTACACCTTGTAAAAATCCTGCACCTTGTTGCTCATTATTGCGCAGCTTAATCATTAAGCGTAAATCGTTTGGCGAATCAGCATGATGTAGTGCATCGGCGTAATTAATACGCTGCTGTTTGTATAGCTCAAATAAGGCTTGGTCAAAGGTTTGCATACCCATTTCTTTAGACTTAGACATGGCCTCTTTTATGCCACCAATATCCCCATTTTTAATTAGCTCTGCCACCATGGGTGAGTTTAATAATATTTCAATCGCGGCTACACGCCCTTCCCCATCAGAAGTGGGAATAAGTTGCTGGGCAACAATGGCGCGTAAATTTAGCGCTAAGTCGTACTTAAGCTTGTCGTGTTTTTCTTTAGGCACTAAGTGCATAATACGGTCAATGGCTTGGTTGGCATTATTAGCATGCAATGTAGCCACACATAAGTGACCCGTTTCGGCAAAGCTCAGTGCGTATTCCATGGTTTCTTGCGAGCGTATTTCACCAATTAAAATAACATCGGGTGCTTGGCGTAAAGAGCTTTTAAGTGCCGATTCAAAGCTGTCGGTATCAAGCCCTACTTCGCGCTGAGTAATAATACTTTTACGGTGCTCGTGCACAAACTCAATCGGATCTTCAATGGTGAGTATATGGCCGCGCTGGTTGCGGTTTCTGTAGCCAATTAAGGCAGCCAGTGAAGTTGATTTACCCGTGCCAGTACCACCAACAAACAGCACTAACCCGCGTTTTGACATAATCACATCGGTAAGGGTAGAGGGCAGCCCTAAATCACTTACATCAGGTATTTGCGTTACAATGCGGCGAATAACCATACCCGCTCTATCGCGCTGCCAAAAAGCCGATATACGAAAACGCCCTTCGTCTGTGGCTATCGCAAAGTTACACTCTTTAGTGGTATGAAACTCGTTTTTTTGTTTATCGCTCATCGCTGATTCTACAAGCGCAAGCGATTGCTCATCACTTAACTTATCGTCGCTCAGAGCGATAAGCTCACCATTAATTTTTGCACTGACTGGTAATTGGCTAGAGACAAATAAATCCGAGCCTTTTTTATCAATCATTATGTGTAAAAAGTGATTTAAAGATAAATTCATAATATGTCCTTAGCCACCAAACTGGGTTTTATCTTGGGCTTTTTCTTTTGCGGCTGCGGTTGTCACAATGCCGTGATTAACTAAATTATTTAAACATTGATCCATGGTTTGCATACCGTGTGATGCACCCGTTTGGATAGACGAATACATTTGTGCAATTTTATCTTCACGAATTAAGTTACGAATCGCCGGTACACCAATCATAATTTCGTGCGCGGCCACGCGTCCACCGCCAATTTTTTTAAGTAGTGTTTGCGAAATAACGGCGCGCAGTGACTCAGAAAGCATTGAGCGCACCATATCTTTTTCTTCACCTGGGAATACATCAATAATACGGTCAATCGTTTTTGGTGCCGAGGTGGTATGTAGCGTACCAAACACTAAGTGGCCGGTTTCTGCGGCGGTCATCGCAAGGCGAATAGTCTCTAAGTCACGTAGCTCACCAACGAGTATTACATCCGGGTCTTCACGCAGCGCGCTGCGCAGTGCATTAGAGAAGCTGTGCGTATCTCGGTGTACTTCACGTTGGTTAATAAGACTGAGTTTATTATCGTGTACAAATTCGATAGGATCTTCAATCGTGAGGATATGGTGATGTTTTGTTTGATTTATATAATCGACCATAGCCGCAAGCGTTGTTGATTTACCCGAACCAGTTGGGCCGGTAACCAATACTAAACCACGCGGGTTATCTGATATTGTTTTAAAAATATCTGGCGCACCTAAATCTTCAAGCGTCAGTACATCGCTAGGGATGGTACGAAACACCGCTGCAGGGCCGCGGTTTGAGTTAAATGCGTTAACACGAAACCGAGCAAGGTTAGGCACTTCAAACGAAAAATCCACTTCTAGATTTTGTTCGTAGTCCTTGCGCTGATTATCGTTCATAATGTCGTAAACAAGGCTGTTTACATCTTTGTCTGCAAGTGCAGGTATATTAATGCGGCGAACATCACCATCTACGCGTATCATAGGTGAAACACCTGACGATAAGTGTAAATCAGATGCTTTGTGTTGCACACTAAACGCTAATAATTCGGTAATATCCATTTATGACTCCACAAC
>NZ_DJHW01000127.1:0-11975 GCF_002433295.1 Pseudoalteromonas sp. UBA6610
GCAGAACAAGCAGAAGCTGAACGTTTAGAGCAAGAGCGTATTGCAGCAGAACAAGCAGAAGCTGAACGTGTAGAGCAAGAGCGTTTTGCAGCAGAACAAGTAGAAGCTGAACGTGCAGAGCAAGAGCGTATTGCAGCAGAACAAGCAGAAGTTGAACGTGTAGAGCAAGAGCGAATTGCCGCAGAACAGGCAGAAGCTGAGCGTATAGAGCTGCAGCGTATTGCAGCAGAGCAAGCAGAAGCTGAACGTGTAGAGCAAGAGCGAATTGCTGCAGAAGCAGAAGCTGAGCGTTTAGAGCAACAGCGAATTGCCGCAGAGCAAGCAGAAGCTGAGCGCTTAGAACAAGAGCGTATTGCACAAGAACAGGCAGAAGCTGAACGTGCAGAGCAAGAACGTATTGCAGCAGAGGCCGAAGCTGATCGTTTAGAGCAAGAGCGCATTACGGCAGAGCTTGCAAAAGAAGAAGCTAAACTTGCCGAAAAGCCTAAAAAAGAAGGCTTTTTTTCACGCCTTAAAAAAGGGTTATTAAAAACCCGTGTAAATATAGGCTCTGGCTTTGCATCTATTTTTAGTGGTAAAAAAATAGACGATGATTTATTTGAAGATTTAGAAACACAGCTTCTTACCGCCGATTTAGGTGTTGATACCACCATGAAGCTGATTGATAGCCTTACTGATGCCGCCAATCGCAAGCAGCTTAAAGATGGCGATGCGCTTTATGACTTAATGAAGCAAGAAATGGCCGCAATGCTTAAAACAGCTGAGCAACCGCTTGAGATACGTGCTGATAAAAAACCATTTGTTATATTAATGGTCGGTGTAAACGGCGTAGGTAAAACGACAACCATTGGTAAGTTAGCTAAGCAATTTCAAAATGAAGGTAAGTCGGTTATGTTGGCCGCAGGTGATACCTTTCGTGCAGCAGCCGTAGAGCAGCTGCAAGTGTGGGGCGAGCGTAACAGCATTCCTGTTATTGCCCAGCACACTGGTGCAGATAGTGCTTCAGTGGTGTTTGATGCATTTCAAGCCGCTAAAGCGCGTAATGTAGATGTATTAATTGCTGATACAGCAGGGCGCTTGCAAAATAAAGATAACTTAATGCAAGAGCTTGAAAAAATAGCCCGCGTAATGAAGAAAATTGACCCTGATGCACCGCATGAAGTTATGCTAACCATTGATGCGGGTACAGGTCAAAATGCAATTAGCCAAGTAAACTTATTTAATCAATGTGTTGGTTTAACCGGTATTACCCTCTCAAAACTTGATGGTACTGCTAAAGGTGGGGTTATATTTGCGGTTGCAGATAAATTTAATATTCCTATTCGTTACATTGGTGTTGGCGAAGGTATTGATGATTTACGCGCATTTAAAAGCGATGACTTTATTGATGCTTTATTTAGCCAAGATGAGGATGACGCTTAATACATAAAAGGGAGCTTGCTCCCTTTTTTGGTCTGTTTATCTTTTGAGATTAAACATGCGCTGCCCTTTGGGCTATTTCTTTTTATTGCTAGGTTTTACTTAGTCCTCTGGGCTATAAACCTTGCGCCGCGATTAAAATAGCCTCTAGGTAGAGCAAATTTCAATCCTCAAAGGTCAACAGGCCCTAGCTAAGGAATTCCATTTTACTAATTTGGGACTGGCATAATAAAAAATGATAAATTTTCAGCAAGTAAGTAAAACCTATCCGGGTGGGCATCGCGCTCTCGAAAAAGTTACATTTCATATTAAGCCTGGCGAACTGGCTTTTTTAACAGGCCACAGTGGTGCGGGTAAAAGTACCTTATTAAAGCTCATTAGCTTAATGGAGCGCCCCTCTGCAGGCAACGTGCTAATTAATGGTGTTGATTTAAATAAAGTTAATTCTCGGCAAATTCCTTATGCGCGCCGCGATATTGGTATTATTTTTCAAAATCATCGATTGTTAGAGCGTTACACTGTGTTTGATAACGTTGCACTGCCGTTGATTATTGAAGGCACTCATCATAAACAAATCGCTAAACGAGTTCATGGTGCGCTAGATAAAGTAGGGCTGTTAGATAAAGTTAAATGCCATCCTTCTACACTCTCTGGTGGTGAGCAGCAACGCGTAGGTATTGCCAGAGCGATTGTAAATTCTCCGCCTATTTTATTAGCTGATGAACCAACGGGTAACCTTGACCCCGAGCTCTCTATGGAAATATTAAGGCTATTTGAAGATTTTAATAAACATGGTACGACAGTACTTATAGCAACACACGACCTTGGTCTGGTGTCGCGTTTAAAATACCGTAGCCTGACTTTAAAAGATGGCCGTATGCTTGAAGACCCACTTGCGGAGGGCACGCTGTGAGCTTGTTATTTAAAGGACGCCAAAACTCAAACGACAAACAAAAAAAATCAGCCATAGCTGGCGGTTATTTTTTTATTATTAATATTTTTCGCCAAGGGGTGCACAGTTTAGGTGAAATGTGGCGTACGCCACTTGCATCATTAATGACAATTGCGGTACTTGGCCTAAGTTTAACATTGCCTGCAACGCTTTATTTAGTCGTAAAAAATGTACAGCAAGTCAGTAGCGGGTTTGAAGAAGCCAGTGAAATATCGCTTTTTGTAAAAGAAAGTATGAGCGAGCAAGAAACACAAACCTTAGTAAAGCGTTTAGCACTTTACGCCGAGGTAGAAAGTGTTGAATTTATTTCTAAGCAGCAAGCATTAACTGAATTTAAAGATGTGTCGGGGTTTGGGCAAGCTTTAGAGTACCTAGATAGCAACCCGCTACCCGATGTTGTATTAGTGATACCTACTAAGCGGCATCGCCAGCCTAATGCGGCTAAAGCGCTGCTTACAAAGCTTGAGAACGAGCGCGAAGTAGATTTTGGTAAGCTTGATATTGCTTGGCTTGAGCGCCTAAATGCATTATTAGACTTATTAAAAGAAAGCGTTATCACAATTGCTTTATTACTTCTTACCTCTGTCACGCTTATTATTGGTAATACGATTCGTTTATCGATTATGGATAAAAAAGAAGAAATACAAGTAATGAAGTTAGTAGGTGCTACCAATACGTTTATACACGCTCCGTTTTTGTGGACCGGCATTTGGTATGGCGTTATAGGGGGCTTGTTTGCATTTATTTGTATTGCCTTAATGATGTGGTGGTTAACTAGCGCAGTAAGCAGCGTTGCAGGCGTGTATCAAACAAGCTTTTCGTTAATTGGTTTAACGCTTAATGAGTTTGGCGCATTAGTATTACTAGCAACCAGCTTAGGCTTTATTGGTTCTTACTTATCGGTTAACCGATATATTAAAGAAATTGAGCCTGATAAAGTATAAGTACGGCTGCTAATGGCTGACTCAAAAATGTCATGTTTGTATATTATCATCCTCAAATGAGATTAGTTGTAAATGCGCTGTTACGCTTGCGCTAATCTCTTGCAATCCCTTAGTTCATCACTTATTCAGTCGCATGTAGTAGACTTAACATACACTAAAAAACCGCTTGATTTACGCTTAAAAAAAGTTTTAAATTGGGGTTAGCACTCTTAGAGAAAGAGTGCTAAAATGGTTTCAAATGTTTATCACCGAGGTGAAAAATGAGTAAAGATTTATACGCAATGGCACTTACAGTTGGGCAACAAAGCGCAAGCATGGACGGCTACCTTCAAGCGGTTAGCACAATTCCTATGCTTAAAGCTGAGCAAGAGAAAGAGCTAGCAACACGACTTCAAGAAGAAGGCGATCTTAGTGCTGCAAAGCAACTCATTATGTCGCATTTACGCTTTGTAGCACATATTGCTAAAAGCTACTCGGGTTATGGTTTACCGCAAGCCGACTTAATCCAAGAGGGCAATATAGGCCTGATGAAAGCGGTTAAGCGTTTCGACCCGAGTGTGGGTGTACGTTTAGTGTCTTTCGCTGTTCATTGGATTAAAGCAGAAATTCATGAGTTTGTGCTTAAAAACTGGCGCATCGTAAAAGTTGCGACCACTAAAGCGCAACGTAAATTGTTTTTTAATCTTCGTAAAAACAAAAAACGTTTAGGTTGGTTTAACCAAGCTGAAGTAAGCACTGTAGCGAATGAGCTAGGTGTGAGTGAAAAAGAAGTTCGTGAAATGGAATCGCGCATGAGCGGCCAAGACATGGGCTTTGACTTAACGGGCGACGATAACGACGACGCACCAACAAGTACATATTCACCAGTACAATACTTAACAGACGGCTCAGCTGATTTAGCTGACGATATTGAGCAGCAACAATGGCAAGAGCAGTCACATACTCGTTTATTTAGCGCGCTTAAAACGCTAGACGAACGCTCACAAGACATTGTAAGTGCACGCTGGTTGTCTGATGACAAAGCAACACTACAAGAGCTTGCTGAAAAATACAGTGTATCTGCTGAGCGTGTTCGCCAGCTAGAAAAAACAGCGATGAAAAAGCTGCAAAGTGCTATGAGCTAATAGCGCAAAAAATGTAAAACTTAAAAAGCCCTGCATTAATATGCGGGGCTTTTTTTTAACTAAAAAAGCTAACTAAAAAGGTTAATAGAAAGTATCGTTTGTCTTGTTCTGCTTACCTCTAGTCACATCTATGTATCTTTTAATTAAATGTACGCTATTTAAAATTAATGAATAAGTTTGGTTTTAATTTAAATAGATGATTTTAGTTTGTTTTTAATTTGGGTATATGAAAATATTCGCGCACCTGAGCGACTTATCGCTCAAATCGTAGCTTAATTAAGTCATTTAATTGCTGGTTTGTTGCCTTTCAATTTCATTTAACGCGAGTATTTACACTCAATATGAACTCATATTCACTAAAGAAAAAAATCTTGCTATCGGTCGTTCTTGCCCTAGCCGTTATTATTGTATTGCTGTCCTGGAATAGCTATACCTCTCAAAAAGCGTTACTGCTAAAAAGCAGTATTGATAACGTAAGCCAATCTGGTAAGCAACAGGCTACGAGTATTGAAAATTGGCTAGCTAGTCGTCAGCAGATAATTAAATCGGTTGCGAATAAGGTTGAGGACAACACGCTCAGCGCACTACAGCAAGCAGCATTTTCAGGTGGCTTTCAGTTAACTTACTTTGGAGATAGTAGCGGAAAAATGACTGACTCTGATCCCAGTATTGATCGCACCGGCTACGATCCGCGCACTCGTCCATGGTATAAACAAGCACTGCTTCAAAGTAGCACCGTAATTACCAAACCTTATTTAGATACCGCGTATAATCTGTTGGTTGTTTCTATTGCTAAAACCACGCAAAGCGGTGTGGTTGCGGGGGATTTATCGATTGAGGCCTTGGCCGATAGCGTCAATACAATGTCTTTGCCTGCGGATGGGTACGCCATTATGATGCATAAAGATGGCACTGTGGTTGCCTACAAAGACGCTAGAAAAGTAATGGCAGATATTACGCGTATTGACTCGAAAATAAATCATCAATTAATTTTATCTAACAGTCAAAACGGTGAATTTACTCCTGTTTACTTTGAGAGTGAAGACCGAGAGAAGCTAGTTTGGGGTGAAAACATTAACAATACAGATTGGCAGTTGCTGTTTGTATTGGATAAACAAACTTTAGAGGCTCCGCTTATTAGTTTATTGCTGACCCAATTAGTGCTGGTTGCAGTAGCACTTTTACTGAGTGTGTTGGCTATTTCATGGTTATTGGGTGTATTGCTCGCCCCTTTGAGCCGAGTGTCGCAAGCTTTATCAACAATTGCAGATGGTAACGGTGATTTAACCCAGCGTATAACTGTTGATACGCAAGATGAAGTTGGGGTTCTGGCTGGTAGTTTTAATCGTTTTGTTAGCAGCCAACATGAACTGATCAGTCATATTCGTCAATTAGCTACTGACTTAGACTTTGATGCAGAGAAAAGCTTGATCACCAACCAAAGCAGTGTCAGTGAGTTGCAGCGCCAGCAACAAGAAGTGGCTATGGTTGCTACCGCGGTCACAGAAATGGCGAGTGCAACCCATGAAATTGCCGCTAATGCAGAAAACACCGCAACCGCATCGCAACAATCGGCACAAAGTAGCCGTGAAGGTAAGCTGTTAGTTGATAAAACCAGAAACACGATTAATTCACTCGCGGGCGAAATAGACCAAACTACCACAGTTATTGGTGAATTAAGTTTGCATGCTCAGGCTATATCGAGCATTTTAACTACCATTCAAGAAATTGCAGAGCAAACAAATCTCTTAGCACTCAATGCTGCAATAGAGGCCGCCCGTGCGGGATCGCAGGGGCGTGGTTTTGCAGTGGTTGCCGATGAAGTGCGCGTGTTATCAAGAAGAACACAAAACTCTACAGCCGAAATTTATACCACTATAGAAACCTTACAAAACACCACTAAAAAAGCAGTGAGCTTGATGGACAGCAGTAAGGGCTATGCCAACAATAGTGTGGATGATGTAAATGCTGCCGCACACGCACTAGAAGAAATTACTTTGGCGGTAAATGAGATTTCTGATATGGCGGGTCAAATAGCGGTTGCAGCAGAAGAGCAAACGCAAGTGACCAATGAAATTACTAGAAATACGGTTGCCATTAAAGATGTAACCGATGAAATAACTACCTCAGCTACCGCGCATTTAAGCCAAGCCGAAGTATTAAAAGACAGAGCTACAGATCTAAATGCCAAGGTAGCGACATTTGTTTTATAAATACCATACTTATAATTGAGTTAAATTAACTGATGGAGTAAGGTGCTCGCTTACTCCATCAGTTTAATGAAATGGCTTGTTGTTGGGCTATTTGTACATACTTACGTTCTACCAGCTGTGAGATTGGTACCAGTTCAAAGCCTTGCTCAGTGAGCTCAGGTAGCGCTTGGCGTAAAAAGTCGATGGTTTCTGGGTAGGGGTGGGCAATCGCTATGGCAAAGTGATGTTTAGTCGCTTTATATTTTAGCTCATCCAGCCTTTGCTGCAGCTGCTCATGCGTGGTTATATTGTCTAAAAACACATGGCGGCCAATATTTTCAACCCCGATAAAATTTGCCGCATTTTGCGCTTGGCTTAAGTCGGTAGTACGGCTATCTAAAAAGAATAAATTACGTTTTTTAAGTACTTCCATAGTCCACTTCATGGCTTGGCTTTGTTGAGTGAGTGCCGACCCCATATGGTTATTAACCCCTTTTACTTGCGGTAAGCTTGCCAGTGCGGTGCCTAAAGTTTTTTGTAGCTGTTCTTTATCCATATTTACAGTGAGCCCACCAGGGCCGAGTGCTTTACCGTTTAAGGCTTGCATAGGTACATGCAATAAAAGCTCTTTATTTGCTTGGCTGGCAAGCGTGGCAAAAATTTGAGAGTAGGGTGTGTGGGGCAAAATTGAATACGACAATTGCCCTGGTAAGGTAAGAAATTCTAAATCTCGCTGATGATAGCCAATATCATCAATTACGATGGCTATTTGCTTTGCCCAAGCAGTGCTAGATACAAAGCAGATAGCCAACAACAGCCATTTTATTATTTTCACGTTTATAGTTTTTATTATCTTTTTAATTTATTAAGGGTATTTAATCTCAGCGCCGGGTAATAAAGCTATCTCAGCAGCTATTTTTAGCGCTAACTGCGTTGAATTTACTTAAAACTTATAGCTAGAGAATAGCAGAATCTAATAGTGTTAATATTTATTCTGTTATTAAATCGCTTACCTAGAGTTCAGATTATTTACTATTGCATGCTAAGTAATTGCTTAGCTTTTACTAACTGCAAGTCGCCCAGTATTTCATGTTCAAATTGTGGTGCATTTTTGTTCTGCTCATTTTTTATTATAACGGCTTTATTTGATTGTGGAAGGGTTGCTTGCGCAATTGCTACATCGGGGGTAACGCCTACGCCTTCAATCGATACGCCCGCAGGTGTAAAGTACTTAGCAGTTGTTAATTTTAGCGCTGTATTACCATCACCAAGTGGGATCAAAGATTGCACCGATCCTTTGCCATAAGACTGATTACCAACCACTGTAGCACGCTTATTATCTTTTAAAGCAGCAGCGAGTATTTCAGCCGCAGAGGCCGAATTTTCATTAATAAGCACCACAATAGGCAAGCCTTTAAGTATGTCGCCTCGTTTGGCGTAGTAGGCTTGGTTAGCGTCGTAATAGCGCCCTTTAGTGGTGACTATAGTGCCGCTTTGTAAAAATAGATCCGCTACCGCCACTGCGCTTTGTAAAGTACCACCTGGGTTGTCACGTAAATCAATGACTAACCCTTTAAGGGGCGTGCGATAATCATTTTTAAGTGCAGCTACCTGCAGCGCCACTTCATGTAAGGTGTGATTAGAAAAATTATTTATGGCTAAATACCCAGTGCCTGAGTCGAGTAATTGGCTAGTGGCGCTTTCTAAGTTTATTTCTTTGCGGTTTACCGCAAAGCTAATTGGTTGCTGCTGCCCTGCGCGCTTTATTGTTAGTTTAACCGCGTTAAAGCGGGTATCTTTTATCAACGCGGCTACTTGCTCTAAGCTACGTGTTTGCGTGTTTGTATCATTAACACTAACTATAATATCGCCCGCTAAAATACCGGCCTTTTTGGCTGGAGAGTTTTTAACAACACCAACAATAGTAATGTCACTGTCAATGTCTTTTACTTCAATGCCTACGCCAGTGTAATGCCCATTTGTATTGTTAAACAAAGCGTCTAAGTCATTTTCATTGAGGTATTTAGAATAAGGGTCTAGCTGGTCGAGTAAAATTTCTACTTGCTGATTATTAAAGGCACCCTGTGCACCTTTTGTCAGTGATAAGTCATCAACATAATAGGCTTTAATGTTGAAGAGTATTTCAGAAATTTGCTGACTTTTAAGATCTTTAACTGAGCTGGCAAGTAATGAATTGCTAAAACAAAAAATAGCAATACAGGTTAATGCGCACAAAAAAAACGAATAGCGCGTACGGGAAGAGGGAAATGAGCGTGTTTGTGGTATTTTTTGAGTCATCAGCTGCTCCTAATGCGGTGCAGCTGTTTTATTCACTTAAATACGTCTGCACCATTTAACAGGATTTACTGCGCGTCCTTTGTGGCGTATTTCAAAGTATAGACCAGAACTCGACTGTCCGCCGCTTTGACCTACTAATGCCAGCGTTTCGCCTTCTCGAACCATGTCGCCCACATCTTTTAATAATGTTTGCGCATGGCCGTATAGGCTCATAAAGCCCTCACCATGATCAACCACAATAACCCAGCCAAAGCCTTTAAGCCAATCAGCAAAAACAACTTGGCCATTATTAATACTGTTTACATTAGTGCCTTCTTTTGCACCAATTAACACGCCTTTCCAGTCTATGCCGCCATGTTTGCGCTGACCAAATGTGTGTTTTAGCTTTCCTTTGCTGGGCCAATTAAGCTTGCCTTTACTTTTATTAAGGCCGAGTAATTCAATTTTTTGAGTCTTCTCTTGCTCAAGTTCTTCAATGGTAGTGATTAATGTTTGCTCGTTGTCTTTTAAGTAATTAATCGAGCTTTTAGTGCTATTGAGCTGTGCTTGTAAGTTTTTAAGGTTAGTTTGGCGCTCGCTTTGGGCGTTTACTAGCGCGCTTTGGCGTCTTTTTTGTTCTTCAAATAAGGCGGCTAATTTTTGTTTGGTTTTGGCAAGTGCAGCTTGGTTTTCTGCAATTTGTTGTTGTAGTACTTTAAGCTCTTCAATTTGCTCTATGCGCGCTTTATTTAAATAGTTGTAATAGCTTAAGGTACGCTCAAATTTAGCTGTGTCTTGCTGGTTTAAAAGCATTTTGGGGTAGTCGTCGCCCCCAGCCATGTAAGCACTTTTTAGCTGGGCCGCTAAAATGGCTTGAAATTGCGCGTGTTGCGCTTTTAATTGCTGTGCTTTTTGTTGCTGGGCTTGTTGTTTTTGCTCTGTTTCTTTTACTGATTGCTCAGCCATATTGAGGGCTTTGGCATTTTTAGCTATTTCTAACTCGTGTTTTTTTAAGTTTTTTTGCAGTGCAGCAATTTTTTTTCGCTGTGCGTTGTACTCTGCTTGGCTTTGCTCTAATGCAGATTGCACTTCAGATAGGTCTTTTTTAGTGCGGTTTTCGTTAGCGGTTGCAGGGGCAACCACTAACGAAACCAATACAAATGTATAAACACTAAACCAATTTACTGGTTTGCTCATGTGTTATTTCAACGTCATGATTGGCGTACCGGTCATTTCGCTTGGTTGCTCCATGCCCATAAGGTGTAGCATAGTAGGTGCTACATCACTTAATGCTTTGCCTTCACTTGGCGTTGCATCGCGTCCTACATAAATAAATGGCACTGGCTCGCTAGTGTGAGCGGTATGAGCTTGGCCCGTGGCAGTATTTGCCATTTGCTCTGCATTACCGTGATCGGCTGTGATAAGCGCTTCACCACCAAACTCATCTAGCGCTTCTACCACGCGGCCTATACATGCATCAACTGCTTCACAGGCTTTAACCGCGGCTTCAAACACACCAGAGTGACCCACCATATCGCCATTCGGGTAATTACAAATAATGGCATCAAACTTACCGCTTTTAATGGCTTCAATAAGTTTGTCGGTTAGCATTTCAGAATTCATTTCTGGCTGAAGGTCGTAAGTGGCAACCTGTGGAGAAGGAATTAATTCGCGTGATTCGCCTTCAAATTCATCTTCGCGTCCGCCACTAAAGAAAAACGTAACATGAGCGTATTTTTCTGTTTCAGAAATACGTAGCTGCGTTTTGCCATTTTTTTCAAGCCATTCACCTAATACGTTTACCAGTGGCGTAGGGCCAAATGCGACAGGGGCATCAATATCGGCTGAGTATTCTGTCATCATTACAAATGCGCTTAACTGTGGTGATTTTTTCTTTTCGAACCCATCGAAGCCTGGCTCTACAAAGGCACGGGTGATTTCACGGGCACGGTCGGCTCTAAAATTAGCAAAGATGATAGTGTCGCCATCATTAATTTGTGCTGCTTCAGTGCCTTGTGGCGTAATGGTGGTTGGTGCTACAAACTCATCGTTTTCGTCGCGCTCATAGGCGGCTTCTAATGCCGACACACCATCAGCATAATTAAACTCGCCTTCACCTAATGCCATTACATTGTAGGCTTTTTCTACACGGTTCCAACGGTTGTCTCTGTCCATGGCGTAATAACGGCCCACAAGAGACGCTAAGCGGCCACAATTTAGCTCGGCAAATAAGGCTTCTATACGCTCTATTGATGCTTTAGCACTGCGTGGTGGTGTATCACGGCCATCTAAAAAGCCATGAAAGTATACTTCTTTTGCACCGCGTTTAGCGGCTAATTGAATACTTGCGACAATATGATCTTCGTGGCTGTGAACACCACCTGGGCTTAATAAACCCATAATATGCACGGCTTTGCCTGCAGCGACTGCTTTATCGATGTTTTCAACAAGTGCAGGGGTTGAGTCAAATTCGCCATCGTTAATCGCTTTGGTAATGCGAGTAAAGTCTTGATAAACAACACGACCAGCACCTAAATTTACATGGCCTACTTCTGAGTTACCCATTTGCCCTTCAGGTAAGCCTACATCTAAACCTGAGCCTGAAATTAATGTGCGTGGACGGGTTGCCCATAGGTTGTCTAAAACGGGGGTGTTGGCTGCAAGAATCGCATTGCTTTGCTCATCTTCGCGGTATCCCCAACCGTCTAAAATCATTAATACCAGTGGTTTTTTATGCTCTGTCATAATAGCTCCTGAAAATTAGCACCTGTTGATGGGCACTGTGCGCCGAAATGTTATCTGGTTAGTTTTAGCATACCGTGTTTTAGCGCCAGAATCAGCACTGAGAACAAGATATTAAATTTTTTACTTACTTTCATATATGGGGTGCTTTATGTGTTTTTAAAGCGCAGCAAACTCGCATTTTAACTTGGTTTGGGTATACTTGCGTGGCTAAAGTACAAAATACCTAGAATATTAGGGCGTGTTGCACTTTGGTGGCTGAATTTGCAGCAGTATGTTTGGTTTTTAGGTAAGGCAGAGTCTATGAAGTGTGGTTATTCCCCAT